>NC_014393.1:2166797-2476339 GCF_000145275.1 Clostridium cellulovorans 743B | reverse complement strand
CTCATGAAGGTCAAAAAAGACTATCAGGAGAAGCTTATTTTATCCATCCTGTTGAAGTTGCTAAAATTTTAACAGAAATGGGGATGGATACAGCCACAATAGTAGCTGGATTACTTCACGATGTTGTTGAAGATACAGATTTTACATATGAAGACATGGTACGTGAGTTTACAAAAGAAGTTGCTGATTTAGTAGATGGAGTAACAAAGCTAGATAAAATTCATTATAGAACAAAAGAAGAAGCACAAGCAGATAATATTAGAAAAATGTTATTGGCTATGACAAAAGATATTAGAGTTATTCTAATCAAGCTGGCAGATAGATTGCACAACATGAGAACTATAAAATTTCAATCTCCTGATAAGCAAAAGGAGATTGCAAAAGAAACTATGGATATATACGCACCTCTTGCTCATCGTTTAGGTATATTTAAAATTAAATGGGAGCTTGAAGATTTATGTCTTAGATATCTTCATTCCACAGAGTATTACGATTTAGTACAAAAAATTGCATCAAAAAGAACTGAAAGAGAAAATGATATCCGAGAAATAATTGATGAATTAATAAACAATCTAGGTGCTTCAAATATACATGCTGATATTGATGGAAGACCAAAGCATTTTTATAGTATATATAAAAAGATGGTTAACAAAAACAAATCCTTAGATCAAATTTTTGATTTAATGGCAGTAAGGATTCTCGTTAAAACCATAAAAGATTGTTACGCTACACTTGGAATTGTTCATACAATGTATAAACCTATTCCAGGCAGATTTAAAGATTATATAGCAATGCCAAAGCCTAATATGTATCAATCTTTGCATACGACTGTGTTTGCTAAAAATGGCAAACCTTTTGAAATTCAAATCCGAACTTTCGACATGCATAAAACCGCAGAATTCGGAATAGCTGCACACTGGAAGTACAAAGAAGGTGGTAGTAGCAATGATAAGGACTTCGATAATAAACTTGGTTGGATTAGAGATGTTATAGAATATCAAACTGAAGAAGCCAATGCTAAAGAGTTTATGGAAAACTTTAAAGTAGATTTATTTTCTGATGAGGTTTTTGTATTTACTCCTGCGGGAAAAGTAATCAATCTTCCTTATGAGTCAACACCAATTGATTTTGCTTATAGAATCCATACAGACGTAGGTAATAGATGTATCGGGGCTAAGGTTAATGGAAAAATCATACCTTTAGATTATAAATTGAAAACTGGCGAAATTGTAGACGTTATGACTTCGAGCCTCCCTAAAGGTCCTAGTATAGATTGGCTTAGCACTGTAAAAAGCAATCATGCTAGAAGTAAAATAAGAGAATGGTTCAAAAAAGCTAAGCGAGAAGAACAAATTTCTAAGGGAAAAGAACTACTTGAGAGAGAATCTAAAAGACAAGGACACAATTTTGGTGAATTATCTAAGGTACTAGTTCTTGGTAATTTCCTAAAAAAAGGTGCTGTAGGAACTATAGAAGACTTATACGTTTTGGTTGGTACAGGTACTTTATCACCATCTATTATTGTGACTAAACTAGTTGAAACGTTAAACCCAAAAGTTCCTGAAAACATAACCGTTGATGAAATAAATGAAACTATATCTAAAAAGAATAAAAATAAAAAAGTTTGTAAAACACCACCTGGTGTGATGGTAAAAGGTGAAAGAGACATCCTAGTTCGATTTGCTCAATGTTGTAGTCCAATTCCTGGTGATGATATCCTTGGTTATATTACTAAAGGTAGAGGTGTTTCAATCCACAGACGTGATTGTTTAAACCTTGAAACATTGATACAGGAAGATGCAACTAGAATAGTTGATGTAGAGTGGGGAATTGAAAGTACTCAAGATTTCATTGCAGATATGCAAGTTGAGGCATATGACAGAACTGGGTTACTAAATGAAGTTGTTATGACCATTTCTGATACCAAAACTTCCCTTCAAGGTATAAATGCTAGAACACAAAAAAATGACGTTGCCACAATCAACTTAAAAGTTAAAGTATGTAATGTTAAACAATTGCACGACCTTATGAAAAAGTTGAGGAAATTGAAAGGTGTTATAGATGTTCATAGAACAAGTGGCTAATAAAAAAACGATAAATTCATACAACAATTAGAATAGCTATATATGTTTCACTAAAGAATTCTACATAGGTATTATCTATACTAAATAATCCTATAAACTTTTGATGTAGTTTTAATAATGAAACATATCTATAAGGAGTCTTATATATGAGAGCTGTAGTTCAAAGAGTGTCTGAATCTAAAGTTACAGTGGATAATGTGGTAATAGGTAAAATCTCAAAAGGTTTTAATGTTCTTCTTGGAATTGGAGAAGAAGATACATTAAACGATGTAGAATATCTTGCTGAAAAAATTTGTAACCTTAGAGTTTTTGAGGACGAGAATCAAAAATTAAATAAATCATTGATTGATGTCCACGGAGAAATATTAATTGTTTCTAATTTCACCATATATGGTGATTGTCGAAGAGGACGTCGACCAAGCTTTAGCAGTGCGCTAAGTGGTGAAAAAGCTGAAACCCTATATGAAGCTTTTATTTTAGCTTGCAAAAAATATATAAACACCGTTGAGCACGGACAATTTGGTGCTGATATGGAAGTTCAAATTATTAATGATGGTCCTATAACTTTAATATTAGATAGTAAAAAGAATTTTTAAATATGGAGGTAATTTATGAAAATAAAATCAGTACAATTAGGTGCATATCAAACTAATTGCTACTTAGTTATTGATGAATCAACTAATGATGCAGTAATAATTGATCCAGGCGATGATGTAAATGGACTTAAACATTTTCTTACATCTGCAGATGTTCAACTAAAAGCTATTTTCCTAACTCATGGTCATATGGATCATAGTTTGGGGATGCCTTATTTGGTAGAGCAATATAATCTTCCAGTTTATTTAAAAAAAGAAGATGAAGAACTGATGAGAGAAAATGCTTTTATTTTTGGTTATATTCCAGAAAATTGCCACATAGTTAATATTTCTGATGGTGATGAACTGAATTTTGGAAATTTATCTTTCAAAGTAATCTCAACTCCAGGACATTCTCCAGGAGGAGTGTGTTTCAGTTCTGGCAAAATTTTATTTTGTGGCGATACTTTGTTTAACAGTTCCTTTGGTCGCACTGACCTACCTGGTGGAAACTACGAAACTCTTATTAATTCTATAATTAATAAACTCCTATGTTTAGATGTAGATACTGTGGCATACTCTGGTCACGGTCCTTATACTACGATAGGTTCTGAAAAAACTCATTACAGATTTTAATTTAGGAGAAAAAATGATTAAAGTAAAAATCGCAGAAAGTAAATACACTTTAGAGATTACTCATATTATAAAATTATTCTATGAATATAACGAAGTAGAATTAAATAGTTTTGATTACGACTATAACATCGATATTGATGGAAAAGTAACAATATTTGATAAACAAAACTGTAAAATATATGATTATTGTTTTGATGATAGATTTAGCTACATGGATAATATAAAAAAAGGTGTCTTTTTGTTTTTTGAGGGTATTACAAAAATAAGCCCACCTTGGGGAACTTTGACTGGTATAAGACCTACTAAAAGAGTTATTGAGCTTCTTAAAGAAGGTTTAAATGAAGACTCCATTGTTAATGAACTTATGGTTAGATTCTGCTGTTCTATAGGAAAAGCAAAACTTGCTATTGAAGTTGCTAAAACAGAAATTTCTATTGTTAATACTGAAAAAAATGTAATAGGACTCTACTTAGGAATGCCTTTTTGCCCAACTAGATGTCTTTACTGCTCTTTTGCTTCAAACCCTATAAAAACTTGCGAAAAACTCGTAAAGCCTTATCTTGAAGCTCTATCAAAAGAAATTTCAATGATATCAAAGTACATTAACGATAAAAAACTTAAAATTGAAACAGTATATTTTGGTGGTGGTACGCCAACTGCTGTAAATAACGAAGAATTCGAGATGATTTTAAATGATGTATATACTAACTTTATAAAAGACAAGAATGTAAAAGAGTTTACAGTAGAATGTGGAAGACCAGATAGTATTACAGAAGAAAAATTAATGACTATGAAAAGATATGATGTATCGAGAATAAGCATTAACCCTCAAAGTATGAATGAAAAAACATTAAAAACCATAGGTAGGCATCATACAATAGAAGAAGTTAAAAAGAAGTTTCACCTTGCTAGGAAACTTGGATTTACCAATATAAATATGGATCTAATTATTGGTCTTCCAAATGAAGGAGTAGATGAAGTTAAAACCACTTGTGCTGAGCTCTTTGAACTTAAACCTGATAGCGTAACAGTTCATGGTTTAGCTATAAAGAGAGGGTCAAGACTTCAAGAAGATTTAATAAATGACAAAAAATATAGTGTTGCAAAAAATTCAAATATAATTACTATGTATAATGAAGTAGAGAATCTTGCCAATAAACTTAATATGAGACCCTACTATATGTATAAACAAAAAAATATGGTTGGAAATTTAGAAAACGTTGGGTATGCAACAGACAATAATCTTTGTATATATAACATTCAAATGATTGAAGAAAAACAAACTATTATTGCCCTAGGTGCTGACGGAATTTCAAAAGTAGTTTTTCATGAAGAAAATAGACATGAACGATTTGCTAACCTTAAAGATGTTTTAGAATATACTAAGAGAATAGATGAACTCTTAGATAAGAAAAAAGCTTTTTTAGATACTTTATATAAGTAAGGAGAGATTATATATGTTAGTTCAAGCCCCTAAAGGCACTAAAGATATGTTACCTGGCATTGCGTATAAATGGCAATACCTTGAAGAAAAAATGAGAAAAACTGCTGCTGAATATGGTGCAAGAGAAATAAGAACCCCAGCCTTCGAACATACTGAACTTTTTATAAGAGGTGTAGGTGAAACTACAGATGTTGTCCAAAAAGAAATGTATACCTTTGAAGATAAAGGTGGTAGAAGTGTAACCTTAAAACCAGAAGGAACTGCTTCAGCTGTAAGAGCATTTATCGAGGGAAGTCTTTTCAACGATGCACAACCTACAAAAATGTATTATTTTACTCCAGTATTTAGATATGAGAACGTTCAAAAGGGAAGATTACGTGAACACCATCAATTTGGAGTAGAAGTTTTTGGTTCTCAAGATGCATCAATCGATTCTGAACTTATTTCATTAGCTCTAAGAGTTCTTACAGAACTTGGTGTTAATAATCTTGAATTGAATATAAATAGCATAGGTTGCCCTAATTGTAGAGCAATTTACAATGCTGCTTTGAAAGAATTTTTGAAAAAGAACTATGATGACTTATGTCCTACTTGCAAATCTCGTTTCGAGAAAAATCCTATGAGAATTTTAGATTGCAAAGAAGAAAAATGCAAAATAATTAATGCTTCTGCCCCTGAGATTCTTGACTATTTAGATGATGAATGTAAAAGTCATTTTGAAGCATTAAAAGCTTATTTAACAGCTATGGATATAAAGTATAAAATAAATCCTAGAATAGTTCGAGGTCTTGATTATTATACCAAAACTGTTTTTGAAATCTTAAATAATAACTTTACCGTATGTGGCGGTGGAAGATACGATAATTTAATTAACCAAGTAGGTGGTCCTTCTATGCCTGCTGTAGGCTTCGGCATGGGTATGGAAAGATTAATATTAACTCTTGAGGAATCTAATATTGAAATTCCTAGAACGCCTTATATAGATTTATATATTGGCGCAATGGGAGATTCTTCAAAAATTGAAAGTCTAAAGCTTGCCTATAACCTTAGAAAGCTAGGACTAAAATGTGAGATTGACCATATGAATAAAAGTGTAAAAGCTCAAATGAAATATGCTAATAAAATTGATGCATCCTACACGTTAATTTTAGGTGATGATGAATTAGCTACTAAAAAAGTAAAGTTAAAGAGAATGAGCGACGGAGAGCAACTAGAAATAAATTTAGAAGACTATGATAAAATTGTTTCATTAGTTAAATAATATAGCATGTAGGGAAATTAAGCCTGTTATATATGTAGTGTATGATATAGATTTTCATATTATAATATAACAGGCTATTTATTTGCTTTTAGAAAAGAAAAATTTTATACAAGAGGGCTAGACTATATGAAAAATAAAGAAAAAAATGATCCTAATTTTCTTGATAATACTGAATCTTTAGACAGAGAAAAAAGAAATAAAAATATAACAGTTCGGTTAAGTAGAATCCAAGGTCAAGTTAAAGGAATAGAAAAGATGATTTTAGCTGGTGCAGAATGTAAGGACATTTTAGTACAAATTTCAGCTATTAAAGCAGCTATAAATAAAGTTGGTACTCTAACCTTTGAATACTATGCTAAAAGTTGTACTAGAGAATTAATCGAAAGTAATGAAATAGATGAACTTTTTAGTACATTAATGCTATTTACTAATAAATCTTTCGATGAAAACAATGGGGCACTTCCTATTAATGAAGTTCTTGAAAAACTAAATAATGAACTTGAAAATATGAAAAAATTAATATATAACCCAAATGTCTGCAAAAAAATAATTTTAAAAGTGACTATCATAAAAAGTTTAGTCAACCGATTAAGTTCCATTGTATTTGAGAATTACGCTAAACACTGTACTAAAACAGTTTTAAAAGATCAAGATATCAATGAACTTATTTCAACAATATTAATATTTACAAAATAAACTTTCAGTCTATCATTATTTCTTAATAAAATAATGATCAGTTACTTGTGGAATTATGTGACATAACTGCAATTCCATTATATATTGATCATTGCTTCTTTAAAGCAGGTCTAATTAAAGGTATTAAATAACTAATGTAGAAATACTCATATTGGAGGTGATAAGAAGTGGCTACAAGAAGGAATACTAAAAATAATAAAGACACTTATCAGCTAAATGCTGATATTGGAGGCATATTATTAATTGCTTTAGGGCTATTTTCTTTAATTAGCTTAGTACAACCAAGTTTTGCTGGAATTTTAGGTATTGGTTTATATAGATTTTTATTGATTTTATTTGGACTTGGCTCAGTTGTATTTCCATTTATCTGCTGTTTTATTGGATATTGTTACATTAAGACTTCAGGTTCTTTAAAGTTTCATTTGAAATTTTATGGTATCTTATTATTTATCTTAAGTATATTAATGATTATTCAAAGAATAAATTTTCTTGATTACTATACAGGAGATTTCAAGGAAGGATTAAAATTATTATTTTATTCTAATTCTAAGATTCATGGTGGAATTATCTCTTATTTAATCCTTATTCCTCTAAATAATTTAGTAGGAGAATTGGGAAGCTATATATTCATTTTCGCTTTATTTATTGTAGCTTCTTTAATGATATCAGAAAAATCCTTAAAGGATTTCTTCGCAATTTTTGCTAATAAAAAATCTCCTAATAAACAAAAAAATATTAAAAATAGTATTCCAACTGAAGAACCTAAAATTGTGGAAGATACTCATATCAACGATAATCATAAAGAAAACAGAAGGAAAATTAAACTCTTTACCTTTGATGTAGATAAAGATGAAGAAACTCAAAATAGCCAGGTTCAAGGTGCTGAGGACTTAGGTACTAACAAAAATAATACAGAAGTTACTGGGACGAAGAAAAATGTACAAACAGAAAACTACTCAAAAGAATTAAAAAAGGAAGAAGAAACTTCCATTGACTTTGAGCTTGAAATTAAAACTAATTCTATAAAAGAAGAAATTAACTATAACTTCCCTGCATTAGAATTATTAAATGAAAACAATTCTTCAAAGCTAAATAAAAATGATAAAAAAGAATTATTAGCAAGTGCTACAAAACTAGAAGAAACATTAAATAGTTTTGGTGTAGACGCCAAGGTGCTTCAAGTGAGTAGAGGACCTGCAGTTACTCGTTATGAAATCCAGCCTAGTGCTGGTGTTAAAGTAAGTAAAATTGTAAACTTAGCAGATGACATAGCATTAAATCTTGCAGCCTCAGGGGTAAGAATAGAAGCACCGATTCCTGGTAAAGCAGCTGTAGGAATTGAGGTTCCTAATAAAGATGTAACTGCTGTATATCTCAAGGAAGTAATAGAGTCTAACACCTTCTTAGAAACAAATAAAAGATTAGCTTTTGCACTTGGTAAAGATATAAGTGGAGCTTGTGTAGTTGCAGATTTAACAAAGATGCCCCATCTATTAATCGCAGGAGCTACAGGTTCAGGAAAAAGTGTATGTATTAATACTTTGATAATAAGCTTACTTTATAAATATTCGCCAGATGATGTAAAGTTACTTATGATTGACCCTAAAGTTGTTGAATTAAGCATCTATAATGGAATACCGCATCTTTTGATTCCAGTTGTAACAAATCCTAAGAAAGCTGCAGGAGCGTTAAATTGGGCCGTAAATGAAATGGTTAAAAGATATCAAACCTTTGCAGATAACAATGTTAGAAATATAGAAGGATACAATGAGCTATTTAACAAAGGCAAAGTACAAGAAAAAATGCAATGCATTGTTATAATTATCGATGAATTAGCAGATCTTATGATGGTTTGTCCAAACGATATAGAAGATTATATAGCAAGACTAGCTCAAATGGCCAGAGCTGCAGGTATGCACCTAGTAATAGCAACCCAAAGACCATCTGTTGACGTAATAACAGGTGTTATTAAGGCAAATATTCCATCAAGAATATCTTTTGCTGTATCTAGTCAAATTGACTCTAGAACGATTCTAGACAGTTCTGGTGCTGAAAAACTTTTAGGTAAAGGCGACATGTTATATTATCCAGTTGGAGAATCAAAGCCCCTTAGAGTTCAAGGAGCTTTTGTATCAGAGGAGGAAGTAGAGAATATAGTAAACTTTATTAAAGATCAACAAGACCCAGTCGAATATAAAGAAGAAATAATTGAGCATATTAATACTCCTACAAGTTCCGAATCAAGTACTGATGACTTCGATGAATTATTAGATGAAGCAACGAGAATTGTTATAGAAAGTGGTCAAGCTTCCACTTCACTGCTACAAAGACGACTAAGGATAGGCTACAATAGAGCAGCTAGAATCATAGATCAGTTGGAGTTAAAAGGAATTATATCAGCTAAGGATGGAAGTAAGCCAAGAAACATACTAGTTGGTAGAGTAGAATCAGATATAGATTAGGTAATTATTTCCATGGAAATACAAAAATTATTTTCCTTGTATAATTATCTTTTTAGCTATAAAATATAATAAGAATTATGCAACGCAGGAGGAACACTAGTGAAGAAATTAAAGGTTGGATTAATTAGTTTAGGATGCGATAAAAACAGAATTGATTCAGAAATTATCTTATCAAAACTAAGTGAAGGATATGAAATTACAAACGAAGAAAACGAAGCAGATATCATAATTGTAAACACCTGTGGATTTATAGAAACTTCTAAACAAGAATCAATTAACGCTATATTAGAAATGGCTAAATATAAAACAAACTATAGTTGTAAAGTACTTGTAGCAACTGGTTGCTTGACTCAAAGATATGGTTCTGAATTATTAGAATTAATACCAGAATTAGATTTTATTTTAGGTGTTAATGACTATGATAGGCTTAAATCTTTTATTGAAGAAAAAATCAGCGGAAATACTATAGAAACTAAGATTAATTATAGTGATTCTAATATCAATGAAGGTAAAAGAATTTTAACGACAGGTAAACAAACAGCTTATCTTAGAATTTCAGAGGGATGTAGCAATAATTGTTCTTATTGTATAATCCCTAGAATAAGAGGTAAGTATAGAAGTAGAACTAAAGAAAGTATTTTAAAAGAAGCAGAAGATTTAGTATCTTCTGGTGTTAAAGAACTTATTCTTGTGGCTCAAGATACTACTAGGTATGGAATAGATATCTATAATAAAAAAGTTCTACATGAGCTACTTCGCGACTTATCAAAGATAAAAGGAATTAAATGGATCAGAATTTTATATTGTTATCCTGAGGAAATTTATGATGAACTGATAGATGAAATTGCGAACAATGAAATTATTTGTAATTATCTTGATATTCCAATTCAACATATAAGTAATAATATTCTAAGAGCAATGAGAAGAAGAACGAAAAAAGAAATAATAAAAGAAAGAATCTCTGCTATGAAGGAGAGAATTCCTAGTCTAATTTTAAGGACATCAATAATTGTAGGATTCCCTGGTGAGACTGAAGAAGATTTTCAAGAATTAAAAGACTTTGTTAAAGAAATTAAATTTGATAAATTAGGTGTTTTCAAATACTCTCAAGAAGAAGACACTGATGCAGCAAAATTAGGAAATCAAATACCGGATGAAATTAAAGAAGAAAGAGAAAAGACATTAATGCTCATTCAACAAGAGGTTTCAGCAGAAGTTAATACCAATAAAATTGGCAGAGTATATGAAGTTATTGTAGAAGATAAAGATGTTGAATATTATTATGGTAGAAGCTTCGAAACGTCTCCTGAAATTGATGGAGAAGTGTTTATTAAACCTGACAGAGATTTAAAAATAGGCGAATTTGTTAAAGTAAAAATTGTTGATAGTCTTGAATACGATTTAATAGGAGTTGTATACGATGAATCTTGCAAATAAACTTACTATTGCTAGAATACTTTTGATACCTTTATTTTTAATATTTATAGCCTTTAGAAATATCCCTTATGGGAGTTACATAGCTACGTTTATATTCATTTTAGCATCTATCACTGATAGTTTAGACGGGTATGTTGCTAGAAGCAGAAATCAAGTAACAACTCTTGGAAAATTTATGGATCCTTTAGCTGATAAACTTCTAGTTACTGCAGCCTTAATCTCCTTAGTTGAACTAAAAATAGTTCCTGCATGGGTAGTGGTTATAATTCTTACAAGAGAATTTGCTGTAACTGGTTTAAGAAGTGTTGCTGCAACAGAAGGAATAGTTATCTCAGCAAGTAACTGGGGAAAAGTTAAAACTATCTCTCAAATAGTTGCTATAATCCTCGGACTAATGACTGTAAATACTAATTTTGAAATTCTAGAAACTCTTACTATGGTAGCCTTAGGAATAGCTGTAATTCTTACTGTTATATCTGGAATAGATTATTTTAATAAGAACTTAAAAGTTTTAAAGGAAAAATGATTATTCAACTAAATAATGGTTATAATTTAAATAAAAGTTCCTAAATATTAGGAACTTTTTAAATTTTTTATTGACATCTAGATCAAATCTATTATAATTATAAATAGATGAACAAATGTTCGATTACTGAGAGGAAGGTGACCCCTTTAGGGAAATATATGAATGATGATAAATTAAAAGCAATCCAAGCCGCTATGACTCAAATAGAAAAGCAATTTGGCAAAGGAGCTATAATGACCCTTGGAGAAAATTCTATCTTAGACGTAGATTCTATTCCTACAGGATGTTTAGCTCTTGATGTAGCCCTAGGAATAGGTGGTGTTCCAAGAGGAAGAATAGTTGAAATATATGGACCAGAATCTTCAGGTAAAACAACTGTTGCACTTCATGTCGTTGCTGAAGCTCAAAAACAAGGTGGGGCAGCTGCATTTATTGATGTAGAGCATGCATTAGATCCTGCTTACGCTAGGAGAGTTGGCGTAAACACAGAAGATTTAATAGTTTCTCAACCAGACACAGGTGAACAGGCATTAGAAATTACTGAAGCTTTAGTTCGTTCTGGCGCAGTTGATGTTGTAATTGTTGACTCTGTTGCAGCTTTAGTGCCAAAGGCAGAAATTGAAGGAGAAATGGGCGATGCTCATGTAGGTCTTCAAGCAAGATTAATGTCTCAAGCTTTAAGAAAACTGGCAGGTTCTATAAACAAATCAAAATGTGTAGTAATTTTCATTAATCAGTTAAGAGAAAAAGTTGGGATTATGTTTGGTAATCCTGAAACTACTCCTGGTGGAAGAGCTTTAAAATTCTACGCATCAGTTAGATTAGATATAAGAAAAACAGACTCTATAAAACAAGGCGAGGATGTTTTAGGAAATAGAACTAAAATTAAGGTTATTAAAAATAAAGTAGCTCCTCCTTTTAAATTAGCTGAATTTGACATAATGTATAACGAGGGAATTTCAAAGTCAGGTAACATATTAGACGTTGGTGTAAAGGAAGAGATTGTACAAAAAAGTGGTGCATGGTTTAGCTATGGTGATATTCGTTTAGGTCAAGGAAGAGAAAATGCTAAACAGTTCTTTGTTGAAAATCCTGAACTCGCTTTAGAAGTTGAAAATAAAATCAGGGAAAAATATAATATGCCTTTAATTGGTCTTAGCGATATTTCTAAAGCTACAGAAATAGTAACTGATGAACTAGACGAAGATTAAAAAATAAACATCATTCAAAAATTTTTGGATGATGTTTATTTTTTTCTTAAATTTTATTCTTCTATAGAAGTTTCTTACAACCTAACTAATAAAATAAATCCCTTCATCTTGACAACGTTTAAAAAGTAATATAAAATTAAAACTAAATACAAATACTGGTTTATCATAATTAATAAATTTGCTATTTGAACATTATAACACCTTTTCTAGCTTTAATTGTGTAGTCTTAATAAGCAAAGGAGGTGTTTTGAAAATGGAAGGAACTATTATAGTATACGCAGTTATACTAGTTGTAGTAGCCACAGTAGCTTTAGCTGCTTATTACTATTTAACAAAGAAAACTGCACTAGAAAAACTATCAAACGCTGATGAAAGAGCTAAAAAAATATTGGAGGATGCCACTAGAGATGCTGAAGCAAAGAAAAAAGAAGCAATCCTAGAAGCAAAAGAAGATGTTCATAGGCTTAGAGCAGAATTTGATAAAGAGCTAAGAGATAGAAGAAATGAAGTTCAAAGACTTGAAAGAAGAAATATTCAAAAGGAAGAGTCTTTGGATAAAAAGATTGAATCTATTGAAAAGAAAGAAGAAAACATAACTAAGAAAATCAATGCTCTAAATGAAAGAGAGCAAAGCATCGACGCTTTATATGAATTGCAGGCAAAAGAACTAGAACGCTTATCTGGTTTAACTTCTGAGGAAGCAAAAGAAGAATTACTAGATAAGTTACGTAAAGAAATTAAGCATGAAGCAGCTGTTATGATTAAAGACGTTGAAACTAAAGCAAAAGAAGAAGCTGACAAAAGAGCGAGAGAGATTATTACTACTGCTATTCAAAGATGTGCTGCTGATCACGTTGCTGAATCAACCGTACATGTTGTAGCTCTTCCTAATGACGAAATGAAGGGTAGAATTATAGGTAGAGAAGGAAGAAATATTCGTGCTCTGGAAACATTAACTGGGGTAGATTTAATAATAGATGATACTCCTGAAGCAGTTATATTATCTGGTTTTGATCCTATAAGACGTGAAGTTGCTAGAATTGCTCTTGAAAAATTGATTCTTGATGGTAGAATTCACCCAGCAAGAATCGAAGAAATGGTTGAAAAAGCCAAGAGAGAAGTCGAAAGTAATATAAAAGAAGAGGGAGAACAAGCTACCTTCGAGACTGGCATACATGGTTTACATCCTGAACTTATTAGAATTTTAGGTAGACTAAAATATAGAACAAGTTATGGTCAGAATGTTTTAAAGCATTCTATAGAAGTATCTCATTTAGCTGGACTTATGGCTTCAGAATTAGGTATGGATCCAACTTTAGCTAAGAGAGCTGGCTTACTTCATGATATAGGTAAAGCTGTTGATCATGAGGTCGAAGGACCACATGCGATAATTGGTTCAGAAATTGCAAAAAAACATCATGAATCTCCAATAATAGTTAATGCTATAGGTGCTCACCATGGAGACATGGAGATGCAAACTCTAGAAGCAGTCCTTGTTCAAGCAGCTGACGCCATTTCTGCTGCAAGACCTGGTGCTAGAAGAGAAACTTTAGAAGCTTATATTAAGAGATTAGAACATTTAGAAGAAATCGCCAACTCCTACGATGGTGTTGAAAAATCTTATGCTATCCAAGCAGGACGCGAGATTAGGATTATGGTTAAACCAGAAGTTGTTGATGATATTACATCAGCTGAAATGGCAAGGGATATTGTCAAAAGGATTGAAAATGAATTAGAATATCCTGGACAAATTAAAATAAATGTCATTCGTGAAGTAAGATCTGTTGAATATGCAAAATAATTAAGATAAATCCTTTCGAGATAAAATTTAAATATCTTGAAAGGATTTTTTAATTTTAAAAGGATTTTTTAAAATTAGAAGGATTTTTATAAAATTAGTAGAATTATTAAGATGTAATAGATTACATTGTTGTAGGAGGGTCAAAATGGAAGTATTAAAGGTTTCAGCAAAGTCAAATCCTAATTCAGTAGCAGGAGCTCTAGCAGGTGTTTTAAGAGAAAGAGGGGCAGCAGAAATTCAAGCCATCGGTGCAGGTGCTATTAATCAAGCTGTAAAGGCTATAGCAATCGCTAGGGGCTTTGTTGCTCCTAGTGGAATTGATCTAGTGTGCATTCCTGCGTTTACAGATATAGATATAGAAGGTGAAGAAAGAACTGCTATAAAATTAATAGTACAACCAAGATAAAAGAATTAGATTAAAAATACAAAAGGACTTTACAGTCCTTTTGTATTTTTGCTAAAATTAAGTGATTTAACATATTGGAGGTATTACAAATGAAATTATCAGAAAAAGCACTTTCGTTAGGCGATTCTGTTACGTTACAAATTACGTCTAAAGCTAACGAATTAAAAGCAAAGGGCGTTGATATAGTCGGTTTTGGTGTCGGTGAACCAGATTTTCCTACTCCTGAAAATATTAAAAACGCTGCAATTAGAGCAATTAATGAAAATAAGACAAGATATACTGCTGCTTCAGGCCTACCAGAATTAAAAAAATCTGTAGCATGTAAATTTTTAAAAGAAAATAATTTGAAATACGACTCATCACAAATAGTAATATCGACAGGTGCAAAACAATGTTTATCAAATGCATTTGCTGCCATATTAAACCCTGGTGATGAAGTTATCTTAGTAAAGCCTTATTGGGTAACATATCCAGAATTAATCAAATTATATGGTGGAGTTCCAGTTATTTTAGAAGGCAACGAAGCTAATGACTATAAACTAGTTGCAAAAGAAGTAAACGAAAAAATAACTGATAAAACAAAAGCTATCCTAATAAACAGTCCTAACAATCCTACAGGTTCAATTTATTATAAAGAAGATTTGCAAGCTCTTGCTGATTTAGCAAAAGAAAAAGATTTATTTATAATTTCAGATGAAATATATGAAAAGCTAATATATGATAAAGAAAATCACATTAGTATTGCATCATTAAGCGAAGATTCATATAATAGAACTATTGTAATAAATGGTGTATCAAAATCCTATGCTATGACAGGCTGGAGAATGGGCTACTCTGCTTCTAATATAGAACTTGCTAAGGTGATGTCGAAAATTCAAAGTCATACTACGTCTAATCCTACTACTATAACTCAATATGCAACTATTGAAGCTTTAACGGGTCCTCAAAATGAAATTGAAGTTATGGTCAAGGAATTTGAAGCAAGACGTAATTACATGTGTGAATTAATTAACGATATAAATAATATAAGTTACATATCTCCCAAAGGTGCTTTTTATATTATGATTAATATTAGCACGCTGTTTGGTAAATCATATAAAGGTATAATAATTAATAGTGCTCAAGACTTTTCTAAGCATCTATTAGATAATTATTATGTTGCTGTAGTACCAGGTGAAGCCTTTGGAGATGAGAAGTACATAAGACTTTCCTATGCTGCTTCTAAGGAAACAATTTTAAAAGGCTTAACAAGAATAAAAGATTTTATAAAAGAACTGGCATAAATACTACTTTTATAGTTGTATACTTTATGCTATAATGTTAAAATGGTAACGAAAATAAATATTATGTAAAGGTGGTAAAATAATTATGGTAAATAAAGAAGTCGTTGTTGTAAGTGAAACTGGTTTACATGCTAGACCTGCTACATTACTAGTTAAAAAAGCATCAGGTTTTAAATGTGATGTTACTTTAGAATATAACGGTAAAAAAGCTAACGCAAAAAGCTTAATAGGAGTTCTTTCACTTGGAGTTACAAAAGGTGCTTCAGTTAACGTTATTACAAACGGTGAAGATGAAGTATTAGCTCTTGAAGAATTAGCTACAGCAATCGAATCAATTACTGAATAGTAAAATAAAAGACTCTAATTAGAGTCTTTTATTTTACTATTTTTTTGGGTGAAAAATCCTCAATAAAAAATATATGAAGTTAATAGCTGAAAATCCTATTATTATATAAATTATTCTAGATATCAAAGATAGTTCACCAAAGACTAATGTAACAAGATTAACTTTTATTAACCCTATAAGTCCCCAGTTTAATGCTCCAATTAGTATTAAAACTATTGAGAACTTATCTAATATGTTTATTTTACGCAAAAATTTCACCTCCTGTTACATTAAATATATTAACTGCCATTAAAAAATATTACTTAAAAGATTTGTAGAAATTGCGAACAAACATGATACAAATTTAATAAATATATGTTATAATATGAACATAATGCTTAAAACTATTTTTTTAATACGGAGGTACATATGAGAGACTTATACAATTCACCATTAAATAGCAGATATTCTTCAAAGGAGATGTCATATCTTTTTTCAGATAACATGAAATTTAAAACTTGGAGAAAGCTTTGGATAGCACTAGCAGAAGGTGAACAAGAACTTGGCTTAAATATTACAGATGAACAAATAAATGAATTAAAAGCTAATAGCGAAAACATTAATTATGACGATGCTATAGCTAGAGAAAAGGAAACTCGTCACGATGTAATGAGCCACGTATATGCATATGGCTTACAATGTCCTAACGCAAAAGGAATAATTCATCTTGGTGCAACAAGTTGTTATGTAGGTGATAATACAGATTTAATAATTATGAGAGAAGCGTTAAAGCTTATAAGAAAGAAAACTATTAATGTTATAAATAATCTTTCTAAATTTGCTTTAAAATATAAAGATGTACCTACACTAGGTTACACTCATCTTCAACCAGCTCAATTAACTACTGTAGGAAAAAGAGCTGCACTATGGATTGAAGATTTAGTTTTAGATATAGAGAATCTTGATCATGTTATAGAAACACTCAGATTTAGGGGTGTTAAAGGAACAACTGGTACTCAAGCAAGCTTTATGGAGCTTTTTGATAACGACAATGAAAAAGTTAAAGAATTAGATAAAATAGTTTGTGCAAAAATGGGTTTTAAAGATAGCTATTGGGTAACTGGTCAAACTTATCCAAGAAAAGTAGATTCTATCGTTTTAAATACTTTATCAGAGGTTGCTCAGAGCGCTTATAAGTTCAGTAATGATATGAGAATACTACAAAGTTTTAAAGAGATGGAAGAGCCGTTTGAAAAGAATCAAATAGGTTCATCAGCTATGGCTTATAAGAGAAATCCAATGAGAAGTGAAAGAATAAGTGCCCTTGCAAGACACGTTATAATTAATTCCCTAAATCCTGCTATAACAGCTGGAACGCAATGGTTTGAAAGAACTCTAGATGATTCAGCTAACAAGAGATTATCTGTTGCAGAAGGTTTCTTAGTTTTAGATGGTGTATTAAATCTTTTTATTAATATAACTGAAAACTTAGTTGTTAACGAAAAAGTAATCGCTTCAAGAGTTAACTTTGAATTACCATTCATGGCTACAGAAAACATACTTATGGAAGCAGTAAAAAAAGGTGGAGATAGGCAAGAACTTCACGAAAAAATCAGAGTCTATTCTATGGAAGCTTCAAAAAGAGTCAAACAAGAAGGCCTTGATAATAATCTAGTAGATTCTATTGTAAATGACCCAGACTTCAAAATTACCAAAGATGAAATTTCTGCAATAATGGATAGCAAAAATTTCATCGGAAGAGCTCCAATGCAAGTTGAAGAATTTGTTGGTAGTATAGTTAATGAAATTTTAGAATCTCATAAGGAAGATTTAGGAGTGTCAGTTGATATTTCTGTTTAACAAAAGTCTAAAATTATTATCAAAAATCATATAAAAACAAAGCTAGATGTATGCAGTTAATGTATATTCTAGCTTTGTTTAATTACATAAAGTATCATAATATAAATTAAAGATATTTCAAAAACAACCGAATTTATAATTGTGACTTTATATGATAGTACATATAAAATCAAAGTAAAGGAGGTTCTGTATTTATGTTTAATGAGGCTGAAAAAGCTTTTAATATAGAAAATTACGAAGATGTTTATGAATATCTTAAAACTGCAGACTCTGTTGTTCCTAAATTTTTACTAATGTTAGGAATTAGTTGTTTTTTTACAGGGCGCTTTCAAGAATCTAATAAAATATTAAGCAAAGTATTATTTTTAAAAAATATTGAACAAAACCACAGACCATTGTCCGAAGAAAAAATAATTTCTGACGGTAAACGCCTTTATAAATTACTAGAACGAATGGAGATCAACAAAATTAAACTTCCTTATACTTTTGATGAACCTATTCCTCAAAGCATTGAGAGAGCGAATGAGAGCTATGTGGAGCTAGATCAATTTAAAATCATAATGCTTCAATCAGGTACAACTGCTGGAGAACAAAAAATTTCTGAATTCTTGGATAGCTTAAAACTAAACCTCAAATCATCTGATTCAGAGAAAAGAGCTTCTGCTAATTTTAATTTAGCTCAATATCTGAATATTAGGGGAGAGGATGAAGAATCTATAATCTACTACCTAGATTCAATTACTTATGGTCCAAATAAAGCATTACATTATGGTTATCTAGCCCAAACATTATTAAAGCTAAATAAGCAAAACTATATTGTTGCTACATACAGCAGAAGAGCTTTAGACTTAGATCCAACCAACGCAAGGTGGCATTTTATTCATGGCATTGCATGTAATAATCTTGGACGAAACTTTCATAAATCTTTTTTAAATACTTCTACCTTTGAGTTTCAACGTGCTCTTAATTGTTGTCGTTCAGAACAATTATCCCTTAGAAAAACTATAGAGCAAACTATGCATAAACTCAATCAATGATTTAATATAATTCTTTTGGGCAAAAATCAATAATATTGATAATAGCAACTTTAAGTGCTATAATGTATAATACTGCGAAAAAAGGGGAGAAAAACATTTTTATGCGATATGAGAATTGTATTTTTGATTATAGAAAAAGTTGTGATGATTGCGGTAAATGTGACTACTGTGATTTAAACCCAAAAGTTCTATGTAACAACTGTGGTAAGTGTCTAGAGATGGAAGGCATCGACACGAAGGCGATACAAATAGCTAGTGTCATTGATACAAAAGAAGAGTCTGAAATGTTATCAATAATTAATCAAACTGACATAGATTCAGAATTACGTTCAGATGATGAGTATCTTTCAGATGAAGAAATACAACTTATTGACGATGATTACACATCTGATGATTATATAGACGATGATAGATTAAACGAAGAAGAGATATCTCTAGAATACATCGATGATATCGATGGTTTAAAAGAGCTTCTTGAAGAACATGGAGACTTAAGCAAACTAGCTGTAGAAGAATATCCTGGATTTTTTAGAATAAGCACCAATAAAAAATAAAAACATATAATTTTGTTTATAAGAATAAAATTTAAAAGCATCTATTAATATTGAACATATCAATAGATGCTTTCGATTTATAAATCGTTGATAGTATCTAGTAGTTGATTCTTTGTTTTTCTCGTATATATTCTAGTTGTATTAATATTGCTATGACCAGCAAGATCTGCAACAGTATCAATTGTAAGACCTTTTTCAATTAAAGTTAAACAGTAAAGATGTCTAAAATTGTGAGCATGAGCTTTTGTCATGCTTATACCAGCTATAGCAGCATATTTTTTTATTATTGCGTCAACGGTTTTTCTATTTATAGGACCTTTTTTTCCTGTAAACAAAGCATCGCTTTTACAAGGTAATCTATAAATCATATATGTATTAAGGATGCTTTTTAGTTTTTGAGGTATAAATACATTTCTATGCTTACTACCTTTACCCTTTATAACTACAACATCATTTGATATATCCGTTGTTTTTAATTGCAGAGCCTCACTAATTCTCATTCCTGTATAAAATAATGTATTAAAAATTGCTACAGCTCTATAATCATTATAACTAGAAGCAACTTGAACTAGATTCTCAAAATCCTCTTTAGCGAGCATTTCTTCTAAATATTCTTGATTTTGTATTTTATCTTTTTTAATTCTCATTTGAACATCTTTTTCTAATTCAGTTTGAAGAAAAGAAAAAAAACTATTAACACTTATATATTTTCTATTTGCTGATTTAACACTCATTTCATTTAATGCTAGATATTCTTTATATTTAAGTATATCTTCTTTAGTTATTTCTTCTGGCTCTTTTTCTATAAAATTCATAAATTGTATTACATCACCTTTATAACTCTCAATAGTATTAATACTTTTATCTTCTTCTCTCATTTTTATTATCCACTTATCTAGATCAGTCATAATATACCTCTTTTCCTTACTCAAAACATCATAATTTCATGTTCTTGTGCCTTTTTCTATAGTTAATTTATGATTTTATATAATTTCTTAAAGTTTTTCTATTTTCCAACGTCCGTTTATACTATTTTACCACAACTTATTCCTCTTTTTCAAATAAGACATAATTATAGTTATGTCTTATTTGAAAGTTTATGCTTTCCCTTTATAGGTAAACTTGAGTTTACTTAAGTTTACCAATGTTTTTTAACGTTAAATAAGTTAACTTTTTAGTGGATTTTGCATGGTTTTTTTAAAAAAGAATGCAAAATATATATTTTTTGATATAATATATGAGTACATATAATTTGTAAGTATAATTAAGAAAAAATCAATGAGATAAAAGCGATTCCAGGAGGCAAAAAGATGGAAGAAGTTAAAACAAACGAAAAAGAAGAAATAACAACTTGGGCTGCGAAAATCCCTGTAGATTTAAAAAACAAAATCACAGCGTTTATAAAAGAAGAGGACCTAAGTAGCAAAGATTTTATGAACAATTTAATTGCATTGTATGAGATAGATAAATTAAAAAGGAACAGTGGTATAGAAAGGGATATATCAGAGTTTCAAGATAATCTTACAAGAATTTCTGAGATATTTAAAACCGCTTTAACAAGGAATAATTCTATAGAAAGTAGCTTAGAAAAAAAATACGAACAGATACTAGAACAAAAAGAACAAGAGATAAAACAAAAAGAGGAAGAGATAAAAAAAGCAACAGAATCCTTGGAAAGTAAAACCAAAGCATTGTCATTAACAGAAAAGAGCACAAAAGAACTAGAAAGCGTAATTGAAAAGCTCAATAAAGAAGCTTCTAAAAGCGATGAGTTGTTATCACAGTACAAAATCCAAATCGAAGCATTAGAAAAGAAAATAATCCACTGTAAAGCTATAGAAGAAGAATTTGAAAAAGCTTCAAAGGAAATCATTGCCTATAAAGAAGAAATGAAACTTTTAAATAACAAAATTGACTCTTTCAAGACACAGATACAAGAAAAAGAAAAGAATAACGAAAATTATATCCTCACTCTCACTATGAAAAAAAATCAAGAAATATCTAATTTAAAAGAAAAACATCAATTAGATATTATTTCGTTAACTAATAAAACTAGCGAAGAAATCAAAAATTACGTTTTGGAAATTTCCTCATTAAAAGAAGATCTAGTAAAAGAGCAAGGAAAAAATGCTATTTTAAACTTAAAACTTCAAAATTCTGAAAGTTTGGAAACTGTGAAATAAAATTTCGAGCCTGTAAATTATTTCGTGTATTCTTATCTTCTTCTTGGAAATAACCATTAATTTATAGTCTTAGACAGGCTTGGATTTTTGTCTAAGTATGTATATTAGTGAAGAACAATTTATTTCCTTCATAGGTATATTATTAACATTTATTGCACATAATATACCTAAGGAAATTTACTAAAGGGACTTTAATCTTAGATTTAATTCTAGATTAAGGTTCTTTTTATGCCATTTTTTCAAACACTTCGCTAAATACTATTTTTAATTGATTGATTACTAAATCCCATTCACGATAATTTCTATTCCATTTTGTTGATATTTTTTGAACTGCTAAATATAGCATCTTTAATAAACTTTCATCATTAGGAAATATTAGCTTAGTCTTTGTTACTTTTCTAAATTGACTATTTAAGCTCTCTATTACATTTGTAGTATATATTATTTTTCTTATATTTTGAGGAAAGGCAAAGAATGTACTTAAATTATCCCAATTATCTTCCCAACTTTTTACTGCGTTTGGATACTTCTGAGACCATTTATCCTTTAAAGCTATCAAATATTCCATAGCTACTTCCTCATTAACGGCACCATATATATACTTCAGATCTGCAACAAAAGCCTTTTTATCCTTATATGGTATATACTTCATACTAGAACGTATTTGGTGTATTATGCATCGTTGAATTCTAGCGAATGGAAATGTTGCGCCAATCGCATCCTTAAAGCCGTTTAGGCCGTCAACACAGAAGATTAGTACATCTTGTACGCCTCGATTCCTAAGGTCATTTAGAACAGAAAGCCAAAACTTACTACTCTCATTTGCACCAATCCATATTCCTAACACTTCTTTTTCGCCGTCCAGGCTTACGCCTATTACTACGTAAGCTGCTTTAAGTACAATCTGTTTCTCTTCTCTTACTTTATAGTGGATTGCATCCATAAAGACAAATGCATATGTGTTTTCTAAAGGTCTATTCTGCCATTCTGATACCATTGGCAATATCCTATTAGTTATATTTGACACTGTTTCTGCACTTATATCTACATCATATAAATTTTTAACCTGTTCAGATATATCTCTTGTTGTCATTCCCGAAGCATAAAGCGATAATACTTTATCTTCAATTCCATTTATGGTTCTTTGATGTTTTGGTACTATTTTAGGTTCAAAATCTCCATTTCTATCCCTTGGAATATTCAGTTCTATTGCACCTAATTCTGTTTTAACTTTCTTTTTTGAATAGCCATTTCTACTATTATCGCTTGCTTTTTCTGTTACATCATACTTACCATAACCTAATTCTTCATCCATTTCTGCTTCCAAAGCCTCTTGTAAAACATCTCTAAACATTCCTTTTATGGCATCTAATACTTCATTAGCATTAGTAAAGTTCTGCTCCTTTATAAATTCTCTCAATAATTCTTTCGACACATTTGACATAAAAAACAACTCCTTCTTGTAATATATTGTTATTTCAATTATTACCAAGAAGAAGTTGTTTTTATTCAGTTTACACAAAATTTTTTATACGGCCAAAATTTCTAAAGTTTACTTAGAATAGCTTTCTATAGCTAGAATTAATTAAATAATCTTTAAAGTTCAGAACAAAGCCTTCAGGTTATAAAAATATATCTTCCTGAAGGCTTTATTATTCTAATATTCTATTTTTTATTCTTATTTGTAGCAGCTTGAGTATCACTTACCTTACCATTTGTTACCCCGTTATTCTCTTTAGCTTTCCCTTTTTCTATCTCTCCAGAAGCTTGAGGTTTATCAACCGTTAACTCAGGTTCAGTACCTTCTACCACCGGAGCAGCTTCTTCAGCTTTTTTTCCTTTACTTTTATCTACTTGTTCACCGATAGGCGTATTATCTTCTGGTTGTTCTGTAGGAGAAACAACTTCAGTATTATTTTTTTCTTGTTTTATATTATTTTCTTTAACTTTATCCTTCTTAGCTTTATCATTTAAATCAGTAGCTGCTGTATCATCTGAAGATTTTTCCATCTCTTCCCCACTGTTTGTTTCAATTTTTTTATTAGTCTTTTTATTATAGTTTTCTTCTACTTTTGCAACAGCTGTTTCTATTTCATCTGAAACCTCCGATAATTCTGTACTCTCTTCTACAGTTGCATCACTACTACCCTTTTGGCTTTTCTTAAGTTCTACTACCTTTTTCATAATATTTGTAACTTTAGTTTCTTTGTAATCCTCAACAGTAATAGTTGGATCTAATGCCATAAGTTTTTGGATTAAATTTAGTTTTCCTGGAGTAATACCTAATTCTCTAGCTTCGTCTCTCCTTGCCAAAGCTACATTATCCTTATATACAACTGCAGTATCTTCTGTCTCAGTTATAGCCTCTTCAACTGCTACCTCAGCCTCATTTGTCAATTCTTCTCCTAATGTGGTATCGTCCGTTTCAGAAGTTACAGATATAATAGTAGAACCATCATCAGCAATAAATCCATTATCCGACGCTGATACTACAAGTTCATTTACCGCATCTTTAACCTCCATATTAACTACGTCTACTCCCTCAAGCACAGTTTCGCCATCTCCATTATAGGCTGTAGCAGAAACAACCTCATTAGAATCATTGATCGCAAGTTCAATACTAGGATTGATATCTAAACTTAAGTACGCCACTGGTGTTTTATCATTATAATAACTATACCCACCATATGATAACCCTCCTACTAATAATGCTAAACAAGCTGCAATTGTAATTTTCTTCATATCAAATATTCCCCCTCTTTTCATTGTCATTTGATTATTATAGTTTTTTAACTTAATGTTACTTTTTAAAAACTCTTCAGTTTTTTTAATTAATTCTTCTTCAGCTTTAATCTTGTCCAATGCAGACTTAATATTGTTATTCATAATCTACTCCTCCAAGCTTTTCTCTTAAATATTTTCTTGCTCTGTGCAGGTTTGAATAAATAGTATTTTCTTTTTCTTTCAATAAATCTGATATCTGAGGAACAGTATATCCCCCATAATAGAATAAATAGACAACAGATTTATATTTTGCAGGTAAAGACAAAACAGCTAATAACACATCAGTTTCTATTTTATCTTCAAAAGGCAACTCTATATCATCTATGGAACAAACCTTTTTCCTAAAAAAGCTTTTACAAAGATCCTTACATTTATTTATCGTTACCCTACATATCCATGCTTTTTTATGTTCTTCGTCATTAAAAACCTTATCATTCTGCATAAGCTTCAAGAAGACATCTTGAAATACATCCTCTACATCAGCTTCATCACGAAGATAGATAAAACAAATTCTTCTAACCATATCGGCATATTTATGAAGATCTTCAATTATATCATCTGTCTTTAATATAGCCTCGTCTAATGCCACTTCATCCATAGTAAATCCCCTTTCACTTATAACACGAATCAATCTCATAAATCCTTGCACTATATTTTAATTATTTTTATATGTTCTTAATATAAGAAAAGCAGCTATAAATAATACAGCTGTTCGTAAAAATTATATTTAATTTATATTCTTCAACTGACCTTTTCGAGTCTTGTATTTATATGTATTCAACAAACTAAACACAAAAATAGCTATAGATAATTAAATCTATAGCTATTTTTATCAAACTCTATGGTGCCGCTAGCCGGACTCGAACCGGCACGGTATCACTACCAGAGGATTTTGAATCCACCACGTCTGCCATTCCATCACAGCGGCATAATATAAGTTTCAAACGTATTTATTTACGCATCATGCTTTCCACATGTGATAGTATAGCAAAGGTTCTGGATAATGTCAATAAAAATTTAATATTAGTAATATAACGCTTCTTATTTAAAAAAGTTTTTCCTTTTATAAGCTAATCAATTTTTTCTTTTAGTAATTCCTTATTAAATATCATTTTCCCCTCTTCAATCACTTCTATTCTACCATAGTATCCAGTATCTTTTTTTACATACTTAGGTTTAACAACATTGAGAGCAAAATTAGCATTTCTTTTTATTGGAAGAATCATATCCTCTTCAAGAAATAATTTATATTTAGATTTTTTCGTATTTATTATAGCAATATCATCTTCTTTTGAGCAAAGTTTTTTATATTCATAATTGTCTTTAACATGATTATATATCTTTAAGGTTTCCCCCCATCTTGGATTGCAATTTAATACAATGACAACTATATCATTACCGTCATAATTGAAAGAAGACACTAAACACTTTCCTGCCTGGCCTGTATAACCAGTCTTAACACCTGTAGCATCTCCATGCAAAAAAAGTATTTTATTTATATTGCTATAACCACGAGTAAATCCAGATGCACCTTTCTCTATAGATCTACATCCTACAATTTCTCTAAAAGTTCTATTTTCCATAGCTTTAGACGTAATAATCGCTAGATCGTAAGTTGTTGTGTAATGCTGATTACTATCAAGACCATGAGGAGATTCAAAATGAGAATTAGTAGCACCAATAAGATTTGCGTATTCATTCATAAGCACTAAAAAAGAATCTACATCCCCTGCTATTCCTTCAGCTATAGCAATAGCTGCATCGTTGCCAGATCTCAGCATTAATCCATATAAAAGCTCTCTTAACGTCACCTTCTCCCCAGCCATATAGTTTACAGTTGATCCTCTAATTGCTGCTGCTTTTTTTGAAATAGTAATCTCTTGATCAAGATTGCCATAAGTTAAAGCCACGAGAGACGTCATTATCTTCGTTGTACTAGCCATTGGAATCAAACTAACCGAATTTTTTTCATATAACACTCTTTTACTTTTGACATCCATAGCAATTGCCGCTCTCGCATCAATACTTAACACTTTACCATACGCAGTAATATTATTAGATATAGATATCAATATCATTACTGCTATAAGAAAAGAATTTCTAAATTTTTTTTTGAACAATTCTATCACCTCACCATTATTTTGTTTTAAGTTTATCGTTCCTTGGCAATAATATCTAATGTTGTATATGGAGGAATAAACATGATACTAAAAATCTTTCTATATCTTTTATTATTTCTAATTATTTTATTTTTACTTCCTATTCCCGTAATTATTAAAGGTAATTTTTCTAAAGACGCAATAGAAATACATGTTTATGGGAAAAAGATTAGTTTAAATAAAAAACTTAAAAAAGCTAATAAGGATGAAAATTTAAAAGAAACTATAGAAACTAAGAAGAAAAAAGAAAAGAAGAATGCATCTAAAAAGAAAAAAGCAATTATGGATCGTATTAATGAAAATTTATCAATCCCGACAGTACTTAAATTGCACGGAAAGTTTAAAAAAGTATTTACTATAAGGAAATTGCATATGAATTTTAATTATGGACTTCAAGATCCATATAATACAGCAATGGCTTACTGGTCCATTTGTTCAATGCATTGTATTATATATAAGTTCTTTGAATTTTTAGTACACATAAAAGATTATTCATTTAAAATAATTCCAAACTTTAATAAAGAAGAAATTTCTTTTAATTTCTCATGTATATTTATTATAAATTTTGCCAAGATTACATATATAGCTTTTTATGCCTATAAGATTCTAATTTCAAATTCAAAAATAAATTCAAGGAGAGATTACTATGGAAGATCATCCAATAAACGATTTACTTAAATGTACTATTGAAAACTTAAGAGAAATGATGGATGTAAGCACCGTTATTGGTGATCCTATTGTCACTGGAGATGGTTCAACAATTCTGCCAATTTCAAAAGTTTCTTTAGGTTTTGGATCTGGTGGTGGTGAATATTCAACTAAACACTGCCCAGAATACAAAGAAAAAGTTCACTCTATGCCTTTTGGTGGTGGTTCTGGTGCTGGAGTTTCCATTAAGCCAGTAGGCTTTTTAATCGTAAGAGGTGATAAATTTAGATTAATGCCTCTAGAGTTTAATGACAGCGTTGAAAAACTCATTGATACTGTACCAGATATACTTGATTTCATAAAGAAGACATTTAATAAAGACAAATCTGCAACTGAAAGCACTAAAAATACAAAAGAAGAATAATAAGGTTTAAACCTTATTATTCTTCTTCACCATTATCTATATCAACATCTGCATCAATAGCTATTAATTCTTCTAACTCTTCTAAATTAGGAAGCTGTTTTAAATTTTCTAACTGGAAATACCTCAAAAATTCATCAGTAGTTGCATATAATATCGGACGTCCTGGTATATCCATTCTACCACTTTCCTTTATAAGCTTCTTTTCTACAAGAGTATAAATAGCTCTATCAGACTTAACTCCCCTTATTTCATCTACGTCAACTCTAGTAATTGGTTGCTTGTAAGCTATTATAGCCAATGTTTCTAACGCAGCTTGCGATAAAGATTGTCTGCTATTTGTTTTTAATAATCTTTGTATGAATTCTGCATTTTCTTCTTTTGTAACAAGCTGATAATTATCTTCTAACATCATAAGCTTGATACCTCGTTTTGAATTAGATAATTCCTCACCATAGGATTCTAATAATGCAAGGGTTTTACTATAACTACATTCTATTATCTCTGAAATCTGTTTAATATTTAAAGGCTCTCCACTGACAAAAAGCAAACTTTCGATAATTGAAAATAATCTGCTTTCTTCTTCATTGTCTATAAATTCAATTTGATTCATGTTATCTCTCATATTTCAATTTCCTCTCCAGTTGTAATTCGCTCTAAGTAAATTTCCTTAAAGTTTTCTTCTTGGAGTATCTTAACTTCTTTTAACTTAGCCAATTCAAGAGCAGCTAAAAATGCTACAACAACTTCAATTTTATCCTTATAACCTTTGACTATATAACTAAAATTCATAGTTTTATTAACTTTAAAGAACTCCTTAAACATATCCATTTTATCTTCAACTTTATATACATCTATCTTTATTTCTTTATCAATGATATGCAGATTCATTTTTTCGCTATAATCAATCATGAGCTGATGAAAAAGATTATATAAACTTATCATCGTTACTTCTTTCAAAAGATCTTCAAGTTTTACTTCACCTTTTTTCTCTTCTATTATTTCAGGTTTCTTTGTATATACCTGTCCAAAGGATGTAGCTCTTTCTTTAAGATACCCCGCGGCACTTTTAAATTTTCTATACTGAATCAACTTTTTAATCAAATTGTCAGTTGAATTTTCCTCCTCTTCCTCTTCTTCTTCCTTATCCTTAGGCAACAACATTGATGACTTTATTTCAATTAATGTTGCTGCTGTAACTATAAACTCAGAAGTAAGTTCTAAATCCATTTCGCTCATAGTTCGTATTATCTCTAGATACTGATTAGTTATATCTAAAATCTTTATATCATAGATATTCATTTTATTCTTTTTAATTAAATGCAATAGAAGATCAAAGGGACCTTCAAAATTTTCAAGTTTAATATTCAACGCCATTACTATACCACCTATATCTTATATAAAGTGTTTTTCTTAACTCATTATACTATGTAACTTAAAAAATAAAAACTCACAAATATTTTATCATATTTGTGAGTTTGAGAAAAACTATATATTAGATTTTCTATTAGCTTGTAAACCTTTATACAGCGTGTTCAAAAATACCCGTAAAAAATTCCTTGATATTATTTATTAAATTATTACCTTTAATATCCCTGTCACTATATATGTTAACTGTTCCTACAAGTACATCTCCATTATAAAATTCACATTTACCAATCATTTGACCTTGTTTTATTTCCTTAAGATTATCATTTAAGATTATCTTTTTAGTTGTTTCAATATTACCACCTTTTTCAACAACTACCCTTACTTCATCACAACTCTTAGCCATTAAGAACTTATCACCTTTTTTATCAAATGATACCTTATCTACTTCATCATCCTTTTTAACGATAACTTTGCTTTCAAATTTTGAAAAGCCATAATTCATAAGCATAGAAGCGTCCCTATTTCTCACTTTAAAGGTCGGTGCACCCATTATTACCGAAAGCATTCTAACACCATCTCTTGTAGCTGTGGCACTGATACAATACTTTGCCTCACTTGTAAAACCAGTTTTAAGACCATCACAACCCTTAAAGAATCTTACTAGCTTATTATGATTTACAAGTTCAATTGGAGTCTTTCTACCTTCAGAAATAGTCTCCATATATATACTAGAATATTTCAATATTGTTGGGTGTTTTAAAAGTTCTCTTGACATCAATGATATATCATAAGCAGTACTTAAATGTCCATCAGCACTCAATCCTGTGCAATTTTTAAAGGTCGTATTCTTCATTCCTAGTTCTTCACATTTCTTATTCATCATTACAACAAAGTTTTCTTCTGAACCCCCTATGTATTCTGCCATAGCTACTGCAGCATCATTTCCTGAAGCAATTGCAATCCCTTTTATTATTTCTTCTACAGTTCTCACTTCCCCAGTCTCTAAAATCATAGAACTGCCACCCATTTTCTTAGCATTTTCACTTACAGTTATTGTGTCTGTAAGTTTGATTCTACCACTGTCTATAGCTTCCATTGCTAAGAGCATTGTCATTATTTTTGTAACTGATGCTGGTGCATATTTATCATGAATATTTTTTTCATATAAAACCTTTCCTGTGTTTGGCTCCATAAGTAAAGCTGAGTTTGCTTCAACGTTAATAGCAGTAGTATCTTTCGCTGCACTAGTTTCAACAGCTGCCTCTTCTGCAAAAACTACTATAGCTGCTTTAGGGACAAATAACTGAAAAATTGAAATCAATACCAGAAATAAACTTATCAATCTCTTCTTTTTTACTTTCATAATTCTTCCTCCTAAAAATTAAAGTTGTATAGTTATTTTCCCCTTAATATCTAAAATTATCACAAAAAAACCAGACATAAAGTGTCTGGTTTTAACTTATTTTATTATGTCGTAAATAAGAGGTATCTTTTCTTCATATTCCTTTGATATTTCATAACAAGAAGCTAATTCCTCTTTTAGCTTAGAACCTAATTCTAATGAATTAGCATGGATATATGCTAATGTATCTCCAACCTCTACATAATCATTTCTCTTTTTATTTAACACTACCCCAACAGCTAAATCGATAACACTTTCTTTTGTCTCACGACCAGCGCCTAGTTTCATAGCAACTACTCCAATTTCTTGTGCGTGTATCTTAGATACATAGCCCTCTTTATCACTTTTAACCTCAATTATATGCTGAGCTTTTGGAAGTAAGTTTATATCATCTATACAAGAGACATCTCCACCCTGAGCAGCAATAAATTCTTTTAATTTAGCTATCGCAGCTCCAGAAGTTATCGTCTCTAATAGCATTTCTCTAGCTTTTGCTTCAGTTAACGATTCATTCGCTAACATTACCATATTAGATCCTAATGTTAAGCAAAGTTCAAATAAGTCTTTAGGTCCATTGCCCTTTAAAGTTTCTATTGCTTCTTTTACCTCAAGGGCATTTCCTACAGCCAAACCTAAAGGTTGATCCATATCAGATATAACAGCTATTGTTCTTCTTCCAACATTATCACCAATAGAGACCATAGCCTCACCTAAATTTTTAGCATCTTCATAACTCTTCATGAAGGCACCATCACCAACTTTTACATCAAGCACTATTGCATCTGCTCCAGAGGCGATTTTTTTACTCATAATACTAGAAGCGATTAATGAAATATTTTCTACTGTAGAAGTTACATCTCTTAGGGCATACAATTTCTTATCTGCTGGTACTAAATCTGCCGTTTGACCAACAACGGCTATCTTAATGTTATTAACATCTTCAATAAACTTTTCTTTTGACATTTCAACCGAAAAACCTTTAAATGTTTCAAGTTTATCTATAGTTCCACCAGTATGACCTAGTCCTCTTCCAGACATTTTAGCCACTGGAATTCCTAACGCAGCTACCATAGGAGTTAATACAAGAGTTGTAGTATCTCCTACTCCTCCAGTACTATGCTTATCAACTTTAACACCTTCAATCATAGATAAATCCAAGACATCTCCAGAATTTACCATTGCCATGGTCAAATCTGCAGTTTCTCTTTCATTCATCTTTTTAAAGTATATAGCCATCAAAAGTGCTGATACTTGATAATCTGGTATTGTACCCTTTGTATATCCTTCAATAAAATAATTGATTTCTTCTTTACTAAGCTCAAATCCTGCTTGTTTTTTTGCTATTAAATCGTACATTCTCATATTAGTTATCTCCTATATGCTGTATTAAGAATAAGAATTAAAGCAATTCTAATGTCTTCTTTATTAAGCTTATGAATTGTTCCTTAACCATAGCTGAAGTTTCCATTACCTCTTGATGATTAAGTGGTACATCTAATATCCCTGCTGCCATATTCGTTATACAAGATATTCCTATAGTCTTTATGCCACAATGTGACGCAGCAATTGCCTCTGGAACCGTAGACATACCTACCGCATCTCCACCTACTATCCTAAGCATTCTAATTTCTGCTGGTGTTTCATAGCTCGGTCCACTCATCATAACATATGTACCTTCAACCATATCAATGTTAGTTTCTTTAGCAGCTTTCTTGACTATTTCAATAAGTTCCTTTGAATAAGCTACGGACATATCTGGGAAACGAGGACCTATTTCATCATCATTTTCTCCTATTAGAGGATTAACTCCAGAGAAATTTATATGGTCCTTTATTATCATAAGGTTGCCTGGTTTAAATTCAGTGTTAACTCCACCAGCAGCATTAGTAACTATCAAAGTTTTAATACCAAGTTCTTTCATAACATAAACAGGTAATGCTGTAACCGCCATTGGATTACCCTCATAATAATGAAATCTTCCTTGCATCATGATAACTTTTTTTCCACATAACTCCCCTATTACAAATTGCCCTGCATGACCTTGTACTGTTGAAACTGGAAAGTTAGGAATATCCGAATAACTTACCACTTTAGCGTTAATTACCTCTGAAGCTAAACTACCAAGTCCAGAACCTAAAATAATGCCTATTTCTAATTCTTCATTAACTATATCCTTTATATAACTTGCACTTTCCATTACTACATTGTATTTCATTTTATACTGCTCCCTCACCTTTTAGTATATTTGTATATCCTTAAGTAACTTATCTAGTTCTATATAATTCAAATCTTCAGTTTAATGATACAGCTATATCAATAGTATTAATAAAAATAACTCTTAATATAATATATAACATAGCTAATTATATCTCTATTTTGCTTACTGATGACAAACAAATCCCCATTCCGCGTATTCTCAGTAAAATGTTCTAAATATGTATTAAAAACTTTTGGAAGTATGTATCCTAAAAATAAAATAATCATAAAGCATTTAAAGAAAAGAATAACTAAAGCAATAAAGTTATTCTTATTCATAATTTTATTAATTTTAAAAGATATGAGGATACAAAACTCTCTATAAATGCACCTACACACATCAATAAGAGTATAACAATTAAATTTCTTGTATATTTATTTATCTTCTTAATTACATTAACTCTCCAAGCATTTTTTTCTTTGAGCAATGCAAGAGAAAAATTCATAGCTACCACCGATGTAAAAATCATCAATCCAACAAAAATTAAATTTTGTGGTAATATACCAAAAAGCGAAAATAAAATCCCCTTACTCCTAAATGCATTAACAAAAAAACTGAATGTAAAACCTAATGTAAAGCCTTTTATAAGTTGTATTATCAGTATAAAAGGAACTCCAATAATAGTGAGTCCTGTAAACCAAATAAGAAGTATAAAAGGTATATTATTTTTTAAAGATTCAACAAAGACATTCATATTGCTAATTTTATCATTAGCAGAAGAAAAATTTGATATGTAAGCACATAATTGTTTTTTTAATATATCATCCATATAGTTTACACTATATATACCAAGAACTATTCCAGTGCAAATGCATAATAAGCTAAGTAGATACAACCATTTATTTTCTTTAATATGGTTATTTATATATGCATCAAATTTTTTTATTCCCATATTATCGCTCCTAACATATTTTATATTTTAATATCTATGTTAGAGCAAATAATATTATTACCTTATATAGCCAAATGCACAAATTGTTTTTGCATCTTCGATAATGCCTTCTTTTATCATTTTTTGTACTTCCTCTAAAGAGTGATAATGCACATTTACAAACTCATCTTCATCTAAACAACCTGCTTTACCATTGTATAGATTCTCAGCTTTGAAAATATGTATATATTCATCACAAAATCCAGGAGAAGCTAATACTTTTCCAAGATAAGTTATATCATTTGATTTATAACCAGTTTCTTCTTCTAATTCTCTTAGAGCAGTTAATTTTATATCCTCACCTTTTTCAATTTTACCAGCTGGCAATTCTAGTGTAACCTTATCTATTGGTTTTCTATACTGCTCAACAAAAATCACTGTATTTTCATCTTTAAAAGCTAAAATAGCCACTCCACCAGGATGATTAACTATTTCCCTATCTGCAGTGTTTCCATTAGGTAATACTACCTTTTGCTTTCTTAACTTTATTATTTTTCCTTCATAGATCGTTTCTTCACTAATAGTTTTCTCAGCTAAATCCATTAAATCACCTCATAAATTCAAATATTTTACCTACATATTTTATAGGTTTCCGAAAACCGACATCATTATCCTAATAAAAAGATTTTTATAGATATTAATAATTTATATAATCATATCCTCTTTCGTAGTTAGCTTAATTTTACAATATGTTGTATTAATTTTCAACAACTCCAAATTATATTAAACTAAATACAGAACATTAGTTTGTCATTTTATCTTACCTATGTTATAATTCAATTAATTGAGAGGTGAAAATAATGGTTGAAAAAAACAACAAGCAGATGGAAATTTATAATTACATAAAATCTGTTTCAGCAGAAAGAGGTTATCCACCTTCTGTTAGAGAAATATGTACAGCAGTTGGTTTAAGTTCAACCTCTACTGTTCATGGTCATTTAGAGAGGTTAGAAAAACGTGGTTATATTAGGAGAGATCCTTCAAAGCCAAGAGCTATAGAATTATTAAAAGAGAATAAAGTAGAAATGCTTTCTATCCCTATTATAGGTAAAGTTACAGCTGGTAATCCTATATTAGCTTTTGAAGACATTGAAGATACTTTTACTATTCCATCACAATTTATAAAATCTAATAAAGAACTTTTTATGCTAAAAGTATCTGGTGAGAGTATGGTTGAGGCTGGAATACGCGATGGTGATCTTGCTATAATTGAAAAGCAAAACACTGCAAACAATGGAGATATAGTTGTTGCTATGATCGAAGGTGAAGCTACAATTAAAACTTTTTATAGAGAAGAAAATCATATAAGACTTCAACCTGAAAACAAGCTTTTATCCCCTATTATAGTTAATAGTTGTACTATACTTGGAAAGCTTGCAGGGATATTTAGAAACTATAAATAAAATTTATTTTTAAAATTGAATAGTTCTAAAATCTATATACCCCCTTATAGCAATAGTTCTTGATTATTACTATAAGGGGGTATGTTTTAGTATTAAATTTATTTTTTACGCACTTTCTGCATTAAAAAATAGAAACATATAGCTATAAAATATTAGACAATGATATAAGTACACCAATTTTCCCATGATCAAAAGTAAGTCCACCCTGAAGATAAGCAATAAATGGCTCCCTTATTGGTGCATCAGCAGATAATTCTATTGATGCTCCTTGTACAAAGGCACCTGCTGCCATAATAACTTGGTCCTCATATCCAGGCATATCCCATGGTTCACATTCTACAAAGGAATCAATAGGCGAACCTTTTTGTATCCCCTTACAGAATTTAATTAACTTATCCTTTGAATTGAATTTTATAGCTTGTATTATATCGCTACGTTTATCCGTATAGCTAGGCAAAACTTCAAACCCTGCAAGTTCCATAAGTCTAGCAGCAAATACTGAAGATTTTATAGCCTCTATAGTAACATGTGGTGCTAAGAATAATCCTTGGTATAATGATCTCATAACACCAAAGGTTGAACCACATTCCCCACCAATCCCAGGGATAGTAAGTCTATAAGCTGCCTGATTAACATACTCAGCTTTTCCTGCTATATATCCTCCAGTTGGGGCAATACCGCCTCCTATATTTTTTATAAGAGAACCTGCAACCAAGTCTACTCCAACATCAGTAGGCTCAACTATATCAGTGAATTCACCATAACAATTATCTACAAAGCATATTATATCCTTGTTTATAGATTTTACAGTGGTAACTATCTCTTCTATATCTGAAACAAGTAATGCTCTTCTCCAACCATAACCTGTCGAACGTTGGATATGTACTAACTTTATTGATTTATCAGCTATTAATGTTTCTTTAATTGCTTCTAAATCCACTTTATTTTCTACAGTCAAATCTAGCTGCTTATAATTGACACCATATTCTTTCAAAGATCCAATGTTTTTCTTTGAAGATATTCCAATTATATTATGAAGAGTATCATACGGCTTACCGCAAACAGATAACATAGTATCATTAGGTCTTAAATTACCAAACAGCGCTGCTCCAATTGCATGAGTACCATTTACAAAATGTGGTCTTACAAGAGCTGCTTCGGTATTAAATATTCTTGCATAAACCTTATCTAAAGAGTCCCTACCTATATCATCATATCCATAACCGCTACTATTAGTAAAATGGCTATCTGATATTCTCTCTTCTTGAAAAGCTCTAAGTACCTTAAGCTGATTATATTCTCGAATTTCATCATAAAAAGCAAATTGCTCTTCAACATCGCGTATTGCTTTTTCATAAAGATCGATTGCCTCTTTTTTAATATTGAATTCTTTTTGAAGTTTAACTTTTGTGGCTTCTAACATGAACCTTTTCCTCCCTTCATGCACCTTAGATATATTAGCACATAAAAAAAGAACAAGCAACACTGCTGTTCTTTTTACTATTTTTATTCATTAAATCCTTCATTTGTGAATAATAAAGGTTTTCCTGGAGTTATTGTTGAAATCGCATGTTTATAGATCATCATTTGTTTTCCATCACTATCTAAGATAACAGTAAAACTATCAAATCCTTTAACGTATCCTTTTAATTGGAAACCATTAGTAAGATGAATTATCACGCAAACTCTACCTTTTCTTGCGCTATTTAGAAATATGTCTTGTAAATTATTTGTTGTCTTATTCATAGTATATTCACGCTCCTTATAAGTTAGTAATTCTATAAATTTACTTAAAACCCTTTTATTTATTAGCAGTTATAAAAAGTATTTTGTCAATTATATCATTTTCATCTTCAAAATCTTCTTTACTTAGCCAAAAAGCTCTCTCTTCTTTTCTAAACCACGTAAGTTGTCGTTTAGCGTAATTTCTGCTACCTTTTTTTATTAAATATACAGCTTCATCATAAGACATTTTTCCATCTAAATAATCTAATATCTCTTTATATCCTATTCCCTTCATTGATTGCATATTGGAAGTATAACCTTTTTCCTTAAGTTTTATAACTTCATCAACTAGCCCATAATCAAGCATTATGTCAACCCTTTGATCTATCCTCCTATACAATTCTTCACGATTCATATTTATAACAAAATAATGCACGTTATATGGAATGTCATAAAGAACAGCTTGATTTTCTTGATTGTATTCATTAAGAGTTTTACCTGTGACTTTAAAAACCTCTAAAGCTCTTATAACCCTCTTTAAGTCATTTGGATACAATCTTTCATAAGATGCACTATCCACCTCTTTAAGCATAGAATGAACATATTCCTTACCATGAAGCTCTGCAAGACTTTGAAGATGCTCTCTATACTGGAGATCTTTATCCGTGCAAGCAAAATCATAATTATATATAAGTGAATTTATATACAGCCCTGTTCCACCAACTACTATTGGCATCTTCCCCCTAGAAATAATGTCTTCAATAGCTTCTTCAGCTCTTTCTTTGAAATCAGAAACGCTGAAACTTTCGTCAGGAGCGACAATATCTATCATATGATGAGGAATTCCTTGCATTTCTTCTTTTGAAATCTTTGCTGAACCTACATCCATCCCCTTATATATTTGCATAGAATCAGCTGATACAATTTCACCATCTAATTGTTTTGCCAACCTTATAGATATATTAGTTTTTCCTACAGCTGTAGGTCCTGTGAGAATAATTAAATCTTTCACCTTTTTAACCACCTACTGAATCCTTTTGAATCGTTTTTCAATTTCATTGTTAGTCATCTTAATAATAGTCGGTCTTCCATGAGGACAATTGAATGGTTCATCAATAAATCTTAATTCCTCAATTAATGCTATCATTTCACGAATATCAAGATTATCATTTGCTTTAATAGCACTCTTACATGCAAGAGTAGCTATCTTATAATATTTTACCTCTAAAGTTGATCCACTTCCATAGTTCTTTAAATTATCTAGTATATTAGTGAACAATTCTTTTACCACTGGTCTGCCAAGAAAAACAGGAACCTCTCTTACAGAAACAGTATTCTCTCCAAAGTCTTCAATTAAAAAACCAGCTTTAGTAAACATTTCATGGTTTTCCTTATAAATCGAAAAATCATATGGAGTCATCTCTATTACCTCTGGCAACATCAAAATCTGAGAAACTACCTTAGATAATTTCATCTCTTTAATATATTTCTCAAAAATAATTTTTTCGTGAGCAGCATGTTGATCTACTAAATATAAACCGTCATAACCTTCCATCAGTATATAAGTATTTGAATACTGACCTATTATCCTCATCATCGGGAATTTTTCTACAGGTTTAATTTCCGAATTTGTAAAATCATTTACTTCTTCTTTTTCTATAGAAACTTTAGCTACTGATTCTTCTACACTAGACTTATTGTAAGAAGTATTTATTTCATTCTCTTTTACTGCAATTTCACTATTAACATCTTGGCTTATGGTAGTATTCCACAAAGTATCCTTTTCTTGTGCACTATCAATCCTTATGTTATCTTGTTTTTGGGTTTCTTGGCTTTTATCATTCTGTAATATCTGATAATCCAGATAATTGTTTTCCTTAGGATTCTTATTATTACTATTAACAAGAACTTCCGTTGGAATCTCAGGCGCCTTTAAGTCAACCGGAAGCTTAACTTGCATTATAGGCTTCTCATTAATTTCTTCCTTATCTGTTTCTAGAAAATCATCCTTAACAAGATCTCTAACAACCTTATGAATAGTGTCAAAAACTATTTTAAATATACGACTTTCATCTTGAAACTTAATTTCAGCCTTAGTAGGATGCACATTGACATCTAAAAACTCAGGATAGATATCTAGAAATATTATAAAAAACGGATACTTATTAACCATAAAAAATGACTTAACAGCATTCTCCACAGCTGTAGCAATAAGTTTATTCTTTATAAATCTATTATTTACAAATATACTTTGGTTGTTCCTGCTTCCTCTTGATAATTCTGAATTTCCGATATATCCATATATAGATACAATATCACCATGACCTTCAAAAAAACTTAGGTTCTCTACGACATTCTTACCATATATGTTTCTAATAGTATCAGTTAATTGTCCTGTTCCAAAGGTTGTAAGAACATTTTTGTTATTGCTAAAAAACTTAAAGGATATATTAGGGTATGCTAACGCAATTCTACTAACTATATCCGAAATAAGAGCAGCTTCTCTTTGTTTTGACTTAAGAAACTTTTTTCTAGCTGGTACATTGTAAAAAATATCCCTCACCTCTATTACAGTACCTTTATTACAGCCACAACTATTTAAATATTTTATTTCTCCTCCATGGATTTCGATTTCTGTACCAAAATCTTCACTTCCAATTTTAGTCTTTAAATTTACTTTAGCTACTGATGCGATACTTGCTAAAGCTTCTCCTCTAAAGCCTAAAGACTTCAACTTATATAAATCATCAATAGTTTCTATCTTACTTGTTGCATGTGGTAAAAAAGCCTTCTCCACATCCTCTGGATGTATACCACTGCCATCATCAGTAATTCTTATCAGTGTTTCTCCTCCATCTAAAATTTCTATTGTAATTTTAGTTGCTCCAGAATCTATGCTGTTTTCCATCATCTCTTTTACTACAGATAATGGCCTCTCAACAACTTCTCCTGCTGCAATTTTATTGGAGGTATTATTATCTAAAAGGTTAATTCTTTTCAACGATTATCACCTCTATAAAAGATCCTTCGATTTCTTTATAAGTTCATTTAGCTTTGTCATAGCATCCAATGGTGTCATATTCATTAAATCCAATCTACTTATTTCATCTACAAAAGACCTTCTTGTTATTTCATAAAAATCCATCTGAACTGGTTTCTCTTGTTTTTTTGCTACCTCTTTTCCAGGTAGTTTTTCAATTTCAACATTAGGTGTTTCTATTACTTCAATGTTCTTTTCAACTTTCTCTATAACAACCGCAGCTTCTACCAATTTAACTTCTGAAGTTCTCTTAGTGATATCTTTTTCTTCTAAGTTTTCTTCCTCTAATTTCATAAGAATTTCTTTTGATCTATCAAGTACTGCTTGTGGAAGTCCCGCTAGTCTTGCTACTTCTATACCATAAGATTCATCAGCCGCACCTTTTACTATTTTGTGGAGAAATATAATCTCTTCACCTATCTTTTTTACACCTACAGAATAATTTTTAACACCGCTAAACTCTGCTTCAAGCTTTGTAAGTTCATGATAATGTGTGGCGAATAAAGTTTTACATTTTACATTCTTGTTTGTTGTTAAGAATTCTATCACTGCCCAAGCAATGCTTAAACCATCATAAGTACTTGTGCCTCTTCCAACTTCGTCTAAAAGCACTAAGCTATTATTGGTAGCGTTATTTAAAATATTTGCTACTTCCCACATTTCTACCATGAAAGTACTTTTACCACCAGCTAAATCATCAGATGCCCCTATTCTTGTAAACACCTTATCACATATTCCTATAGTAGCACTTTCAGCAGGAACAAAACTGCCTATCTGCGCCATAATAGTTATAAGAGCACATTGTCTCATATATGTTGATTTACCGCCCATATTAGGCCCTGTTATTATCAGAAGTTGATTTTCTTCTCTATCTAATGAAATTGAATTACTTATAAAATTTCCTGTAGGAAGAAGTTTTTCAACAACTGGATGTCTTCCCTCTTTTATATTAATAATACCACTGACATCAATTGCTGGCCTTGTATAGTTATTCTCTAATGCAACAATAGCTAGAGAATTTAAACAATCTATGGTAGCAATTAATCGCGCTGATTGCTGCATTCTTAAGACTTCTTTTAAAACTAGTTCTCTAACTTCAACAAATACATCGTACTCCAGTGAGATAAGCTTTTCTTCAGCACCTAATATGATATCCTCCATCTTTTTAAGCTCATCAGTTATATATCTTTCACAATTAGCAAGGGTTTGTTTTCTTATATACCTATGCTCTGGAACCATATTTAAATTTGTCTTGGTTACTTCAATGTAGTAACCAAAAACCTTATTAAAGCTTACCTTTAAAGATTTTATTCCTGTAGTCTCTTTTTCCCTTGCTTCAAGCTCTGAAAGCCATAGCTTACCATCTTTTTTAGCAACTTTTAATTGATCAATTTCCGAATTATAACCTTCTTTAATAAGGTTACCTTCTTTTAATGTAATAGCAGGACTTTCATCAATTGATTTTTCTAACAATTCTTCGATATCTGATAATTCATCTAAATTATTATATATTTCTTGAAGATACGAGGAAGTACATTGTTTTAGCAGAGTTTTTATAGCTGGAATCTTACTTATAGACGATTTTATTGATAATAACTCTTTTGCATTAACACTTTTAGAAGATACTTTTCCTACAAGCCTTTCAATATCGTAAATATCTTTTAATAAGACTTTAAGTTCTTCTTGAAGCGATAAGTTAGATACTAATTCAGCAACTGCCTCTAACCTTAGTTCTATAGCATTTTTATTTATTAAAGGCTGATCAATCCATTTTCTAAGTTCTCTAGCTCCCATAGCAGTACTAGTCTTGTCTAATACCCACAGTAAAGAACCTTTTTTCGTTTTATCTCTTTGAGTTTCTGTGAGTTCCAAATTTTTTCTAGTATTGATATCTATCGAAAGAAAATCCTCTATTTCATATATATTCAAAGTATTAATATGGCTTAAATCTGCCTTTTGAGTTTCCTTAATATATCTTATTATCGAATTAATACTATAAGCCAAGCCAATTGGTTTTTCATCTATATTATAATCCTTAAAATAACTCTCTACATTTTCTTTATAACCTGACATGTAAAAATCTAAATTCTCATTAGTAAATGTTACAGAAAATCTTTCTTTTATTGCCGCAATTACTTCTTCTTTTATTTCCTCATGAATTATTATTTCTGAAGGATTATACTTTGATATCTCGCTTAATAACATAGGTACATCATAATTAAAATATGAACTACTAAATTCACCTGTAGAAATATCAGAAAAAGCTATATAAAATTTATCTACTGAAAAATATATACTCATAATATAATTATTTTTTCTATCTTCAAGGAAATTACCCTCGATATAAGTTCCTGGAGTATATACCTTAACAATACCCCTTTTTACAATTCCTTTAGCCACACTTGGGTCTTCAAGTTGCTCACAAATACCAACTTTATATCCTCTTGACACTAGCTTACTTATGTAGACATTAGCAGCATGATATGGAATACCACACATTGGAGCACGTTCTTCTAATCCGCAATCTCTTCCGGTTAGAACTAATTCAAGTTCTCTTGATGCAATTTTGGCATCCTCGAAAAACATTTCGTAGAAATCGCCTAATCTAAAAAATAGAATACACTGTGGATTTTCTTCTTTTATCTGTAAATACTGTTGCATCATTGGGGTTAATGCCATTGAAATCTCATCCTTTCAGTTGTTAAAGAAGTCTTTTATGAAGTAGAAACTTCTCCTATAAAATATATACGTTCCAATAAAGAAGCCACCTTTATTTCACCTTTGGTATATAAATGTAATGTAGCAACTTAAATTGACTTATATTATTAGGCTTCTTATCAAAAGAATAATTTCTACCTTAAGAGAAATGCCCTTATTAAGAGTATTTGCTCTTTCTCCAGAGCATTTTCTCTCAATAAGAGCTTAATTCTTTTAATTAAAGTTTATATTTCTTCACCAAGTAATGAAAATGCTTGTGTTTTTGTTATTTTAACATTGATAAGCTTTCCTATATTCTCAGGATTACCAGTAAAATTAACTAACTTTCCTGTTCTAGTTCTTCCCATTAACTTATTGTCATCATTTTTACTTGGTCCTTCAACCAATACTTCTACAACTTTTCCATCATATTCTTTACTTATTTCTGCACCGATTTTATTTAATTCATCTACAAGAGCATTGAATCTTCTATGCTTTATATCTTCTGGAATTTGATCTGGAAGTTCTGCTGCAGGAGTTCCTTTTCTAGGAGAATATAAGAATGTAAATGCAGAATCATATCTAACTTCTTTAACCAAAGAAATAACCTCTTCAACATCTTCTTCAGTTTCTCCAGGGAACCCTATTATTAAATCAGTAGTCAATGCCACATTAGGTATATTTTCTTTTATTCTCTTTACAAGGTCCAAATACTGTTCTCTTGTATAATGTCTGTTCATCCTTTTTAAAAGTGATGTAGAACCTGCTTGCACTGGCAAGTGAATTTGCTCACATACCTTGTCACATTCTGCTATTGCCTTAATAACATCATCAGTCAAATCCTTTGGATGTGAACTCATAAATTTGATTCTCTCAAGACCTTCTATTTCATTAACAAGTCTTAACAACTTAGCAAAATCTATTTCTTCCTCTAAGCCTTTTCCATAAGAGTTAACATTTTGTCCAAGTAACGTTACTTCTTTATATCCTACTTTCACTAGTTCCTTTATCTCATTTATAATATCTTCTGGTTTCCTACTTCTTTCTCTTCCTCTAACATACGGAACTATACAATAAGTACAGAAATTATTACATCCATACATGATTGTAACAAACGCCTTTATGCTGCTTAATCTATCGATAGGAAGTCCTTCTACTATTCCAACTTCTTTATCAAGGATTTCAACAACGGATTTGCCATGTTGCTTAACTGAATTTAAATATTCAGGGAACATATGAGAGTTATGAGTTCCAAATATTATATCTACAAAAGGATATTTTTTTATTACCTCTTCTGCCATTCCCTTTTGTTGCATCATACATCCGCAAATTCCAATAATTAGACTAGGGTTTTTTTCTTTCATTTTCTTTAAAGCCCCTATGTTACCAAATACCTTTAGCTCAGCATTTTCTCTAACGGCACAAGTATTAAATATTATAATGGAAGCCTCTTCTCTCTTTTCTGTCTTTTCATAACCCATTTCCATAAGAACACCAGATAATTTTTCAGAATCCTCTTCGTTCATCTGACAACCAAATGTGGTAATGCAAAAAAGATTGTTCTTTTTATTTATATTAGTCATATCTATATCCTTATTACTCATTTTATTCCTCCAAAATTTAAAATTCTTAAGTATTATAACATAATAATCAATTTAAAATAAAGACAAGAATAGTATTATTTTGACCTATAAAACTTAAAACACCTACTATATGCTACAGTAAGTGCTTTTTAATAATATTATTATTTATTTTTTCATCTCTTTTTTGAAAAAAGGTATGTATTTTACCAAGGCAAAAACCATGGTCATAACTGCAATAGTTAAGATTATGATAATTTGGTTCTCTGATAACATTTTTCCCAACATTAGAATTATAAATACACTTATATAAAATAATGTAGTAGCAAATTTGCCCCACCATTGCGAACCTGGAACTGCCTTATAATTCTTAAAAATGATTATTCCACCAATAATCATTGCTAATTCCTTAAGCGCAAATATTGCTAAAATAGGTCTAGCCTTCTCATATAGTATGGCAAAACCCAATACTATACTAATCTGTGTAAGCTTATCCCCAATAGGATCGAGAATTTTTCCAAGCTCCGAGGTTTGGTTGAATTTTCTTGCAATATAACCATCTAACACATCAGAAATCCCAGATAAAACTAGAAAAAATAGCGAATATTTAATTTGTCCGTTTAAAAAATACACTAAAAAGAAAGGGATTAGCATTATTCTTAATACAGATAAAAGATTCGGCAGTGTAAATATTTTTTTGTCACTCATGTACTCTCTTCCTTCTTTAACCTATAGTCTTTATTAACTTTGTATAAATTTAGTATATCATAATAAAAGCCTATACGGCTACTTTTTACTTATTCAAAGATGAAAAGCTCAATAATACCTATATAAAATTGTACAGAAATTCAAAGCATCTTCTATGCAATGTTTAATAACTGCAATAAAAGATGCTTTGAATATATTATTAAAAATTTATTTCATTAAACAGTCAAAAGGTATTTATATATGTTTTAACGTAAAATCAAAATAATTACTTGTTCTCTGCTTCAAAATTTTTCATAAAGTCAACAAGTTTTTCAACACCTTCCATAGGCATAGCATTATAGATGCTTGCTCTCATACCCCCAACAGAACGATGTCCTTTTAAGTTTTCAAAACCAGCTGCTTTTGCTTCTTTAACAAATTTTGCATCTAGTTCATCATTTCCAGTTACAAAAGGTACATTCATTAATGAACGATCTTCTTTAATAACTGTTCCTTTAAACATTTCGCTTGAATCTAAGAAATCATATAAAATAGCAGCTTTTCTCTCATTGATTTCTTTCATTTTTTCAAGACCACCTAAGTTTAATAAGTGTTTAAATACTTTACCACAGATATAAATTCCATATGCTGGTGGTGTGTTATATAATGAATCATTATCTGCATGTATCTTATATTGTAACATTGTTGGAGTACCTGGTAATGTATCTTCTGTAATTAAATCTTCACGAATAATTGCAATTACTACACCTGCAGGTCCAATGTTCTTTTGAACTCCAGCAAAAATTAATCCGTATTTAGTAACATCAACTGGTTCTGATAAAATACAAGAAGATAAATCTGCTACAAGTGTTTTGCCTTTAGTATTAGGTAATGTCTTGAACTTTGTTCCATAGATAGTATTGTTTTCACAAATATACACATAGTCAGCATTTTCTCTAATTTCTAAATCAGAGCAATCTGGTATATATGAGAATGTTTTATCCTCTGATGAAGCGATTGCTTTAGCATCTCCATATTTTTTAGCTTCTTGAAAAGCTTTTTTTGCCCATTGACCTGTTACTATGTAATCTGCTACTTTATTCTTCATAAGATTCATAGGAATCATAGCGAATTGTTGAGAAGCTCCGCCTTGTAAAAATAGCACTTTGTAGTTATCTGGAATATTTAAAAGTTCTCTTAAATCTTTTTCTGCATCTTGGATTATTCCTTCGAATGCCTTAGATCTATGACTCATTTCCATTACTGACATACCAGTACCTTTGTAGTCTAACATCTCTGCAGCTGCTTCTTTTAACACTTCTTCAGGTAGCACTGCTGGACCTGCTGAAAAATTATAAATTCTTGCCATTTCGACTTGCCCCCTATATTATTTAATTATTATTCATAATTAACATTTTAATTATAATAAATTCAGTTTGTAATCTTTATAGATACTCTGAACCTTTAAAAATTATTATACCATACTTTTAACAAAACGCATCATGTTATTAATAAATTTATTATCTATTTAGCCAAAATAAACACTTTTCTCAACAAAGTTACATCATTTTTGTCTAATTAACACTGTTTATCAATAACTTTAGAATTGATGATATACACTATTTAAAGTTTAATTTTTGTATAAACCAACATCCTTGGTCATATATTAATTTTCAAAAATAAGTTACGCACTAATCAATTAGTGCGTAACCCTATATTCTTTCTCCTAACAACTTAGTTAGGCTCCATTCTATACACTATAATTATAGCTATAAAACTAGCTATAATAGCAAACAATATAGCATAAGTTTCATTAATACCCCATAGTAGTCCTGTCATTGCTCCCCCTACAAAAGTACCCAAAAATTGCAATGTATTAAACACACCAGTAGCAATTCCCATACTATCTTTTCCTGACATCTTTGTTATTGTAGATGGTAATAAAGTTGAAAGAAACATATAACCCATCATAAATATAATCATACTTATAAATAGAATTATCTCTTCGTTAAAATGTAGCATTAATACAGAAGTAAAGCATGCTATAAATGCTGTCATCATCATGCTCTTTAGATGACCTTTTTCGGAGTATCTTACCATTATCTCCATAGTCATTATTCCTATAACTGTAGCTGGCACAAAAACCTTCCATAATCCACTTACCCCTAAAAATACTTCTATTTTTAAAGGAATTATAAAAAATATACTTATCATAATGTAGTTCATGAAAAATGCCATAAAATTAATAGCCATCATTGATTTATCTTTTCCTATATTTTTCAAATTGTTAATTCTATCTTTTGTATCATACTCAACAGTATTCAAATCTATATTATTTCTATCTTTTATAAAGATTAGAATATATAAACATGTTACACCAACCAATACCGAGCATAACAAAAATATCATAGGTACTGATAAAACTTGATTCAATAGCGGACCAACTAAAAATCCAAGTACTGCAGAAGTACCAACAATAATCCCAGCGATACTCATAGCAAAGTTTCGCTTCTCTTTTTCAATACTGTCACCAATCCAAGCATAAGCAACCGCTTGAATACCTCCACTCCCTTGCAACGCTCTGCCAAGTATTAAAGTATAAATATTCTTTGCTAAACATGCGATAACTAACCCAATTATAAGTAAACTTAATCCTATAAGAACAAAGTGTTTTCTTCGACCTCTTTCACTTGCCATTCCATAAGGAATCTGAAACATAGATTGAGTTAACCCAAAAATACCTACTGCAATCCCAACTAAAGCTGGTGTACTTCCACTAAGTCCTTTAGCATAAATAGAAATAATCGGCATAATTAGTAGCATTGCTAATTGTCTTAATCCTAGTGCGACACCTACTGATATTATAAAATTATACTCTCTTTTATTTAACTTCCCTTTTCTTTCCATAGAATACCTCATTAGTTTTTTTATAATATATTTAACAATATATTACACGAACCGAGGATAAATTACCATACTATAACAGAATATCATTTTTACAAACCTCCATAATTCATGCAAATTAAAGGCAAAATCTATTATTCTAATTTCAATTCTTCAATTAATATTCTTGGATTTTGTAATATTTGTTCTAATATGTCTATAAAATAATCTAGTATTTTTTCTACCGTACCTTTTCTATATATCCTAGAGTTATATGAGATGTTTACTCTTGTATTATCAAAAGGTAATATGAAAATATTAAAGTTACAATGTCCTTGATCCAAAAATTCTATATCACTTATAACCCTATCTTCATTACATAACTCTTTTATACTATCTTCTACTGGATAATTCTCAAAAAATATCACACTATCAACTAGTTCTTCGTTAGCTTTAAATTCTTTATATTCTTCCATAGCTACAAAACCATAAGTTTGTGATTCTATGGAAAGCTTTTGTAAATTCTCTAAACACTTATCAAAAGTAATTTTATTACTTTTAACTCTTACTGGAATAACATTAAATAATGGTCCAATTATCTTTTCTACATTTGGAATATTGGGAACTCTCCCTGAAATAACAGATCCAAAAACAACATCTTCTTGGTTGCTTAACTTTTGAAGTAGTACAGCCCATATACCTTGAAAAACTATATTTAATGTAACCTTACTCTTCTTTGCCATTTCCTTTAATTTAGAAGTAGAATCTTCATCTATAATTCTGTATATACTATCTTGTATATACTCACCTTTACCATTCTCTTTTATATCCTTTTTTAACAAGCTTTTTATTTTGTAATTCTCTAAAAGGTTTATCCAGTAATCATATGCCTTGCTTATATGTTGAGAGTTTATCCATTTAATATATTCACTATATTGAACAGGCATATCCCTTTGAAGTTTTCTCTTTTTCTTTATGCATTCAACAATATCAAGAAAATCTTTAAGAATAATCATTCTACTCCAGCCATCTAAAATACTGTGGTGATTGCTCCAAATAATCTTATAAGTTCTATCTCCTGTCTTCAAAATACTAAGCCTCATCAAGTAGTCTTTTGTTAGATCAAAGCCTTTAAGTGCATCATTTTTTACAAAACCTCTGAAATATACTTCTTTTTCATACTTATCAAGCATTGAAATGTCTTCATAATAAACTTGATTCTTTCTATCTTCAAAAACAATTTGCAAAGGTTCTTTCTTCTCTTTCAAATGAAATATCGTTCTTAAAATATCATATTTTTCTGTTATTATATTGAATGCTTCTTTTATTATCCCGATATCCATACCACCATTAACAGTAAATATCCTATTATTGAAATATGGACTAATGCCATTTCCCATAGTTGTATGTCTTATCATAACTTTTTGCATTGGTGATAACTGATAAATATCCTTTATTTTTAAGTTTTTCTTATTATATTGATTCTGAATACTATCCAATTCATTTATTGATATTGTCGCATACGTCAAATCACTTGGTGTTAATACCCTTTCGCTATTTACTGTACAATAGTCAATAATATCTTTAATAGAATCATAATATAAATTTGCAAACTTTCTTACATTACTTTCATTGTATTGTTTTTTACTATAGTCGAAAGCAATCTCTAACTTACCGTTCTTTATCATGCTATTTATATGGAAAGTATACTGCCTTTGGTTTTCTTCACTAATTGTGCTTTTACAAGGAATCTTCGATATTTTGAAAAGCGAATTATCAATCTCTTGATCAAATTGGCCTAAATAATTAAAACATATTTCAGGTTTCAATCTAAAAATTAAATCTTTTTTATGTCTGCCCTCTGTTAAGTATTTAAGCACGCCATAACCAATTCCTTTTTTAGGGATTCTCTTTAGTTTTTCCTTGATATTTTTAATTTGAGTTGCTAAATCGTCACTTATACTCATATCTAAATATATTGGGAAAACTGTAGTAAACCAACCAATAGTTCTATTAACATTGATATCATCAATTATCTTTTCACGTCCATGACCTTCTAAATTAATAATAAACTTCTCTTGATTTGTCCATGCTTTCAATGCTCTACCTAATCCAGTAATTAAAATATCATTGATCGAGGTATTAAATGGCTTATTGACCTGTTTAATAATAGCTTCTGTTTCTTCATCAGTTAATTCTATAACTACTGTTCCATTATCTTTAACTAAAACTTCCTCATTAGCATAGTTATCTTTTGGCAACAAAGCAATTTCTTTATTTTCAATCTCATTCCAATACAACTTCTCTTCTATTAACTCTTTACTTTGTGCATAAGTGTTTATTTTTTCAGCCCATGATTTATACGAATCTGTCTTATCCCCTAAATCTATCTTTTTCTCTTCAATGGCATCAAAATAACCTTTAGTAAGATCTTCAAAAATAATTCTCCAAGAAACTCCATCAATGACAAGATGATGAATAGCTATTAAAAGATGATCTCCACAGTCTGTTTTAAATAACCCCAATTTAACTAGTGGACCATTTTTTAAATCAATTGATTCTTGAATTTCTTTTTCTTTTTCTTTTATAATCTTTTCAAAATCATCTATTCCATGAAGCTCAACTACCTCTATATTAAACCCTTGATTCTCAAGTCCTTGGTTAAATTGAGCAATTTCACCATTATGACTTGAATAAACCATTCTCAATCCATCATGTTTTTCTATTATAGCCTTAAAAACCTTTTTTAATATTGTTTCATCAAAGCCATCTTCTTTAAATAGCATTACTGCTTGATTCCAATGATGCTCCTTATTAAATTTATTAATAAAAAAACGTTTTTGAATTGGAGTTAGTTGTACCTCTCCAACTACTAGTTCTTGATTACTTTTTACACTTCTGACCTTTACCTTACAACTTAATTCTTCAATAGTTTGATATTCCATTAAATCCTTAAGTTCAAGATCTATACTATACTTATGGAGTCTTGATGATACTTGTATAGCTTTAATTGAATCTCCTCCTAGTGCAAAAAAGTTATCACGAATTCCAACTTTTTTTACTCCCAGTATTTCTGACCAAACTAAGCACATCTTCTCTTCTGTAGAATTTCTTGGCTCTAAGTATATTTCGCCAGTATCAATATCGTCCCCAATATCCGGAAGAACTCTATAATCAATCTTTCCATTTGGAGTTAGTGGCATTTTATTAATCATGACAAAATAAGCTGGAATCATGTAATCAGGTAAATGTTTAGATAAATATTCTCTAATTTCTATAATAGTCAACTGTTCTGCTACAAGATATGCACATATAAACTTATCCTTCTCTTTATTTTCTTTTACCTGTACTAAGCTTTCTTTAACCTTTTCATATCCACTTATTACCCTTTGAATTTCCTCAATTTCTACCCTATATCCTCTAATCTTTACTTGATTATCCATCCTACCCAGGAACTCTATTGTTCCATCTGCAATGAATCTTCCTCTATCATTTGTCTTATACATAAATGAACCCTCTACAAATGGATTCCTTACAAACTTCTCTTCTGTAAGTTTTTTATTATTTACATAACCTTTAGCTATTCCTTCTCCTGATATATATATTTCACCTGGAATTCCAACAGGCATAGGATTTCTATCTCCATCTAGCACATATATATTTGTGTTGTTTATAGGCTTCCCAATAACAGGTATTTTTTTGTATTTGTCAAAATCATCAAAATCTATTTCAATTGATATTGCTCCAATAGTAGTTTCTGTAGGCCCATAATGATTAAAAACTTTTATATTAGGATAATTCTTATGCACTTTTTCAACATCTTTAAGATTTATCATTTCACCACCAAGTACTACAAGTCTTACAGAATTAAAGCATCTCAAGTCTTCAAACCTATCAGTTCTAGAGATTGTACTAAATAATGATGGGGTAGTTTTCATGAAAGTAATGCCTTTATCCTCTATATAATCCAATAAAAAATCAGGATTCGAATATTGATCTTTGCTCAAAATATGGAGTTCTGAGCCACTTAATATCGATGAATACAATGAAGTATATCCTAAATCAAAGGAAAAAGAGGATATTAAAATTCCCTTATCTTCTGCAATTAAGTTAGCCTTATTCTTAAACCAATTAGTATAATTAACAAGTCCTCTATTTTTCACTTCCACTCCTTTTGGTTTTCCGGTAGTCCCGGATGTATATATGATATATGCTACATCGTCAAAACCTTTTTCCATATCTATATTAAACTCTTCTTCAGTTGTTAAAATATCATCATCTAAAAAAAGTGTTAAAACTTTTAATTTATGCTTTTTTATTATATCCTTCTTGGTTACTATTCCTTTAACATTACTATCTAAACATATATACCTTAATCGTTCTTCTGGGATATTAGCTTCTAACGGCAAATAAGTGGCTCCTATTTTTAAGATTGCTAAAATAGATATCAATATATCTGCACATGGATATAATACAATAGCAACTGTATCACTGTTCTTTATATTATTCTTTAATAGTACCCTTGCTAGCTGATTTGCTTTTTTATTTAACTGATCATAAGTTAAGATTTCTTTTTCTGTTACAATTGCATTTTTATTTTTATATTTTTCTACAATATCATGAAAAATATCTACTATAGATTTTTTCTCATCTATTAAAACTTTAGTATTATTAAAACCATAGAGAATATCTTCCCTTTCTTGTTCTAAAAACATATCCGTATTTTTAATAGGTAAATTCACATCACTCATAAATCTTGTCAATAAATTTATATATTTTTCTAAAATATCTTCTGCTTCTTTAGTTTCTATAAATTCAGATTTATGTAACAATCTAATTGATATATCATCACCAACTTTATTAAATGAAAAAACTACATCAAAATTATACTGGTTAACAACTGATTCCTCATGTATATTGCTCATAAACACACCAACATTTGTAAGCTTAGTGATGTCTTCATGATGAAATATTTTATTCAATATCATCTTCATAGGATAATCTTTATTTTTATATGCATCTAATACTGTTGCCCTAGTTTTTATTAATGTTTCTTTAAAAGTATTACTACTATCTATATCATCTTTAAATATAACTAGATCATTATATCCACTAGAATTATCGTCTTCTAAAACTGGAGTTGCTACAACAATGCTTTTACTGCCAATATACTTGTATATTAATATCTCTAAGACTGTTGTTAGTAACACAAACATTGTAACCTCAGTATTATTACTAAGTTTAATTATACTTTTTGATATTCCTTCAGGTAGTTTTTTACTGACCTCACTAATATTATTCCTATCTATACTGAATTCTCTATTTATATCTACATAAGGAAAGCTCACTGGTTGGAGCTCTCCATCAAGTTTATTCATCCAAAATTCTAATTCTTCTTGATATTCTTTTTGTGAAAAAAGTATATTTTCATATAGTTTTAACATATACGTTACCCCCTAAAAATTAAAATCTAATTTTATTTCATCCTTATTTTTTTTATCTATAACCTTATATTTTTTAAGTTCTTCATCAGATAATATAGTAATTTCATTTATTTTTATATTTATATCTTTAGTAACACAATTAAGCAGGTTAATAAAATGCTCACTTAACTTTTCTATTGTTTCGCTTTTAAACAACTTCGTGCAGTATATGAAAGATAGTATTATATCTCTTTCTTTTTCATTAACAGCTAAAGATAAATCAAATTTAGTAGTCTTATTCTCCAATTCACATGGGACACAACGAAGATTTTTTAATTTAATCTCTGGAATGTACATATTTTGCATATTGAACATAACATCAAACAGAGGATTTCTTCCTGCTTTTTTTCTATAACTTATATCTTTAAGTATCCATTCAAATTGATAATCTTGATTTTCATAAGCTTCAAAAGTTTTTTCCTTAATTTCTTTTAGAAAATCTATAAAACTCATATCACTGGCGGGTTTAGCTCTAAGTACAAAAGTATTAACAAACATTCCTACTGTGCTATCAAAATCTGGATGAGATCTTCCAGATATAGGTGATCCAATTAATATATCTTCTTGCATTGTATACTTAGATAATAAAACACTATAAGCACCAATGAGCACCATATACAAGGTCATTTCATTTTCAAGAGCTATATCATATAAACTTTCAGCTAATTTGGTACCAACATTAACCTTCACTTGTTCCCCTTCAAAACTCTGAACAGTACCTCTTTCATAATCAAGAGGCATTTCTAATAAAGGCAACTCATCACTTAAAATATTTTTCCAATAATTTTTTTGCACTTCATAACCATTATCTTTCATCTCTTTGTTTTGCCACATTGTGTAATCCCTGTATTGTAGTTTTGTTTTTGGTAATTCTAAACCCTCATATAAAGAACAAAATTCCTTTACTATTAATCCCATTGATGTACCATCAGAAATAATATGGTGCATATCAAGTAATAATAAATATTCCTTTACATCTTCAATCTTTACCAATGTAATCTTCATTAATGGAGCTTTTTCTAAATTAAAAGGGGAAATAAAATTTTTCTTATAATTTTCAGCATCTTCTCTGCTTAATTTCTGATAATTAACATTGAATTTAACCTTATCATTGATTATTTGTGATGGAGTTCCATCAATCAACTTAAAGGAAGTTCTAAGTGCTTCGTGTCTTGAAACAATTATATTAAAAACATCTATAAATTTCTCTATATCAATTTCACCATATAAATGGATACCAGCAGAGATATTATAACTTGTACCGTTTGGGTCAATTCTATTTAACGTATATAAGCGTTTTTGTTGTGAAGATAGTGGATAATACTGCAATTTTTTAGTTTTTTCAATACTTTTATATTTAGTTTTATCCATTCGTCTTATCTCATTAATAACGCCTTTAATTGTCTTATGTTTGAAAAGGGTTTTTATCTCAAGATTCACCTGTAGCCTCTTATTAAGTTCTGAAATGATCATTCCAGCTCTTAATGAATCCATTCCGATTTCTATTAAATTGTCATTTTGACTTATGTACTTTATACTTAAAATTTCATACAAAACGTCCATGACAATACATTCAACTTCATCTTCTATTTCCTTCGGAACTATAATATCAATTATGTCTATATTTTCTTTAGAAATATCTTTAAGAATATATGGTTTAATGCTGCCGGTATTAAACATTTCTAACAATTTAAATCTTTGAATTTTCCCCCCACTTGTACGTGGCATCTCATCTAAGAAAATTATATTCTTAACATCTATACCCATATATAAGTTTATTTGTTTCTTTATTTTACTAATAACATCTCCATATTTCTTAATTTCTTCTTTTGTTTCAATAAAAACCAACACTTCTTCTGTCTGGATTTCATCATTGAATTTACCAACTACTGAAACAGTAGTTATTAGAGGTTCTTTCAAATTTTCAAGTACTCTTTCAAAATCACTTGGATAATAATTTTTTCCGTTGATAAATATTATTTCTTTTGCTCTCCCTGTAATAACTAACTTATTATCTCTTAAAAATCCAACATCTCCAGTTATTAACCAACTGTCTTTAGTAAAAGCTTTTTCTGTCCTTACTTTATCGTTATAGTAACCTTTCATAACACTAGGACCTTTTATTTGAATATGTCCTACTGTATCTTCGGGAAGCTTTTTTCCTAAATCATCACATATCCTTAATGTACAGTTATCAAGAACTTTACCTGCTTCTACTAAGGAAATTTTATTATTATCATTTATATCAGTAACCTCTTTAATTTTCTTTCCTATTGTAAGAAAGTTCCTATCTAAATCATAATTATTATATTTTTCTTTCATTGTAGAAATAGTTATACCTAAAGTAGCTTCTGCCATGCCATATGCAGGAATTATAGAATTTTCACTTAGTCCATAATTAGATAATACTTCAATAAACTTTTTACAAATATCATGATTTACTGGTTCAGCACCATTTAATATCACGTCAATAGATGATAAATCTAATTCTAATCCATTGGTCTTACCAAAGGCTCTTAAAAAATGCATATAACCAAAATTTGGTGATGCGGTCAATGATATTTTTTTCTCACTGGCTTTTATCATCCAAAGCAATGGATTTACCAGAAATAGCTTTGTTGGCATTATATACTGATCAATGCCGAATATTAGTGAAGTAATATGAAGTCCAATTAGACCAAAATTATGAGTTAATGGCATCCAGCTAAGAGAACGCTTCACACTAGGTCCATTTATAGCAACATAAGTAGCACTAGTGTACGAGAGGATATTTGAACTTGATAATTCAACCCCCTTTGGCTCACCTGTAGAACCAGATGAAAATTGAATCATAACTGTATCCTCTGGAGTTATTTTAGGCAAATCAAACTTTTTTACTTTATCATAGTTTTTGAGAAGAAACATTCTCTCCTCTATTAGATGAAGCACTTCTTGAGACTCTTGCTTAATTAAATCTATTAAATATTCTTTTTGATTTTCTCCTACATAAATAACTGGATTATTTAGTTTAGTCACAACATTTTTAAGTCTATTTATATCTTGACTGTTTTTACATACTGGTATAGGAACCGCAATAATCCCGCCCAAAACACAGGCCCAAAAAGTAGATATGAACTCTTCTTCATCATCAATTTGAAATACAAGCTCTTGATTGCTTTTCAACCCATGTTCTTGTAGTTTGGCTAAAATACTTGAAGAATTATCATATAACTTCTTATAAGAAAGATATGATTCTTCTTTATCTCCTTTTATAAAGTATATTCCCCTATCATTATTTTTTAGTGAATCAAACATATCCCTTAGAGTATTCATAATTTCATCTCCTTAATTTTAAAAATCCCATGAATAAAAATAACTATATTTTTATAATTTTATAATTATCTTGGCAATTATATGTGTATGCCTCTATTTCAATTAATATAATAAAGTTAATAACTTCTTTTATATTATATCACATTTATGTATTTTTTTCCCTTTTTATTACAAAAATTTATCTTGTTTGTATTTTATATTAATTCAATATTTTTCATAAAAATGATATAATTTTATTTTTTACTGAATTCATATTTATTTGCTAATAAATTTATTTCATCATATCTATTCACAATTAAAGATTTTTATACTACTTTCTTAAGATTTCACAGTATACAGTTCAAATTTACATAATTTTATGATAAGATTAAATTACTAATAGTATCTTAGAGGTGTTATCAATGAATATAGTTACAGTAAAAGTTAATGGTATAGAATATAATCTCAAAGGTGAAGAAAAAGAAGAATATTTACATAAGGTTGCTGGACATGTAGATAAGACAATAAGATCTATGATGGAAAACAACCCTAAATTAAGTACAACTGAAGCCTCTATTTTAGCTGCAATGAATTCTGCAGATGAGCTTTTTAAATGGGGAGATTATATAGAAGAATTAGAAAATAAAACTGCAATCCTTGAGAGCACGCAAAAAGGCTTAAAGGAAACAACAGAGTCCCTTAAACTTCAAGTTACTCACTTAGATAAATATAATAAAGAATTAGAAAGTAAACTTGAAAAGTATTCATCCGATAATCTTCAGCAAGATTATCTTTCCCTTAAAGAGCAATTTGAGGTTCTTAAAGAGGAAGCCAAAAAGATAAAAGAAGAAAATAAAGCTTTAATTGCCAATAATAAAGAGTTAAAATTCAATCTTCAAAGTGCCAAATATAGAATAATTGAATATGAAAATAAAATTATCGATAGTCAAGTCATGATAACAAAATTAAAAAAAGATAATTCCAAAGCACCAATTATTAAAAAGGTAAAACCATAATATTTCTTTTATGGTTTTACCTTTTTAAGTGCAATTAAGGATAATCACACATTTCTAAGCATAATAATATCCTAAAGATAGAAACAAGATTAAAAAGAAGGAAGGATTATGAGAGTTTTATTATGTGTTAGGAAAGATTATAAAAGATTTAATGCTGGGGATTCTATGTATGTATCTATGATAAAAAAGTTTTTAGAAACGACGCCTATCGAAATTGTTATAAATGACGGAACTATAGAAGACTTTTCATCTTTTGACATTATACATCTCTTTAACTTGACATCAATAGGAGAAACTTATAGGTATTTCAAAATAGCCAAAAAAATTAATAAAAAAATAGTTATAAGTCCTATGTATTGGAATTTAGAAAATTATTATTCTTCTATTGGTGATGAGGAAAAATTAAAACTTTGGAGACAAATAAACTGCTATAGGCGGGAAATACTAAGGCGCAGCAACAAAGTTATCTGTAGTTCCGAATCTGAAAAAAAGCTTATACAAGAGGAATATGGTAAAAATATAAAATGTGAAATAGTATACACAGGTTTTTTTAATGAAAGTGATGAAATACCTCTATTAAACTTCAAGGAAAGATATAAAATTGATGACTATGTTCTTGCTGTAGGGAATATTTCAAAACGAAAAAACCAATTAGCTTTAGCTAAAGCCACTAAAGAACTTGGGATTCAACTGGTACTCATTGGATCTGGAGATAAAAATTATTTAAAAATGTGTACCGAGAATGAAAACGTTTTATATTTAGGCGATATGAATTCGTATTTCACTTATAACGCATATAAATTTGCAAAAGTTCACGCAATGCCTTCCTTTGGTGAAATTCCAGGCTTATCCTCCTTAGCTGCAGCTGCTTATGGTTGTAATGTAGTTTGTACTACTGAGGGAAGTTCAAAAGAATACTTTAAAGACCTAGCTTTTTATACCTCGCCTTTTGACAAAAATGAAATTAAAGATACTATTTATCAAGCATTTAATACGCCTAAAAATGATAAGCTAAAAGATTTTGTAAGAAAAAATTATTCATGGAGGGATACAATACAAAAAATTGCAGATATATATGCTACATTATTTTACGTCTAAAAATATATGCAAAATAAGGATTAGTATTACAATATACAATAATACTAATCCTTAAAAGTACTTTCAAATTATGATACTACTTACACAAAGCTTTGATTCCCATATATATTTATAATCTAAAACTAGATTTATTTTTCCTTCTAAAATGGAATTATTACATTATGTATTAATAGAATTTGAAGTTTAACATAAATTTTAAACCTTTGAAACTTTCATAATAGCTTTTACTGCATTTCCATAGGCATCTTTAAGTGCTTTTGCTTTTTCTAATTTTTCTTCTGGAGATCCATTTTTTTCACAAGAAGTTATAAGTTCTCCTAATTTTTCAGATGCTAATTTCAGTTTATCAATTGCAACATTCTTATCACTTAAATTGTCTTGTGTATTATTTAAATAATCTAATGCACTTTTTACTTTTTCTTGAATCCCTTTCAATTTATCAATAGATGTATCAATACTAGGATCAAGTGTTTTACCATCTGCACTTATAAGCTTCGCAATGATATTATTTTGACCCATTATCGTAACCTGAGTTACTCTTAATGGCTCATCTTTACCAGCTTCCATAGTTTCTGCCGTTTCTTTATTTGCCTCATCCATTACTTCTTCTTCTGTTTTAGTAGCATCTGAATCCTTTGTCTCAGTTGTATCTGTAGACTCAACCGATTGTGTAGTTTCTACCGACTTGTCTGTAGTGTCTTTTTTCAAATCGTTTTCACCACAACCACTTAATAAGAAAGCTAATACTAATAATGCACTTACTCTTTTTCTCATATTTTCTCCTTTTTATTACTTTATTCTTAATTTTACACTATAATATTTTTACTATTTTGTCAACTTAGAAATATCCTTATATTATTAAGCAAACAAAAAAAACCTTGATTTATCAAGGTTTTTCCTCATTATTCAACTAATTGTAAAACTTCTATCCCATAGGGTTCTAGAGTAAAACTTTTTCCATCTAACTCGTTCCTAATAATACTTTTACCTTCATGTTTTCCTTCAAAGCATTTTATTTCATTACTATTGTTAAATACCATTAGATACTTCCCATTTTCATTTTCTAACACCGAAAGTTCTAGACCATAAGGAAGTTTCTTGTAATATGGCAATTCTTTCTCATCTAATATCTTTGATAAAAGTTCTATATAATAATCACTATTGAATACTGTACCTAAGTAATAAACATTCCCTTTTTTATATTTATTTACTGTTACTGCTGCCTCATCAATATAAAAATCATCGTTATATGTAGCAATAACCTTTGCAGTAGTTGGCTCTAAAATATCACACCATTGTTTGCACTGATATACTTTTCCAGCTTCATCTTTAATTGTATGAATACTGTGTCCTATAGGATCATATTCTTTGACTACTACACCAGCACATTCCTTTAGATTGCTTGGCATTTGTTCCATTAAACATACATTATTCATATTTTTTACGCCAGTTCTATTTGTAAGAATTAATGTACCACCAGCCTCAACAAATCTATATAATTCAGTTGTTACATTATCATCAGTTAAATATAGCGTTGGAGCTATAACTACCTTATATTTATTTAAACTTTCACTCCAATTTATTATATCAGTACCTACTCCCAGTCTTATAAGTGCGTTATGAAAAGCTTTTAGCTGTTGTAGATAATACAGTCCTTCTACTTGCGGCTGAATTTTAAATGCAAAGTCTTGATCAGAAGAATACAAGATTGCTACTTCATTATTTATTTTGTAGTCAGGTATTTCTTCATTTATTTTATTCACTTCTCTACATAACTCTGCGAACTCATAAAATCTTCTTCCTTTTACATTGCTATGGTCTAAGATCCCGTGCCAAAACATCTCAGCTCCAATAATTGCATTTCTCCATCTAAAATGAACTACTGTTTCTGCCCCTCTTCCTATTGCTTGGAATGAATACCCTTTAATCATTCCAGGTTTTGGTGTCCTTTGCATAGGCATCCAACATCCTGGAGTTCCACTGAGCTGTTCCATTATCCAAAAGTTTTTCTTCTTTATTCCTCTCATTAGGTCACAATGAAAAGCATGGGAATGTAGTTCTTCTTCATCAGTTATTTCATTTGTTGTAGGATAATTATCATAAGAAACAAAATCTAGATTCTCGAAAGCGTCATAAAAATTAGGTAAATTACCAGTGAACCAAGTATTTGTAGTAATAAATTGTGAAGGACAGTTTTTTCTTATAATTTCCCTTTGAAAATCAATATATTCAACCATTGAATCTGAAGCAAACCTATTGTAATCCAATAAGTATGATGGATTAAGAAAAGGTGAACCTCCAAGAGGCGCTGTTACTTGCGACCAAGCAGAATATTCACCACTCCAAACTACGTTTCCATACTCTTTATTTATATTCTCAAGAGTTGAATATTTATTTTTCAGCCATCCTCTAAATTTTTCTGTGCAATTGTCACAACAACAATGTGTTGCATCTAGTTCATTATCTATTTGCCACCCAATTACAGCTTTATTATTTGCATATCTTTCGGTCATAGCTTCAACAATAGCTTTTGTATATTTTCTCATCGATGAGCTATTGTAACATCTATGACCTCGTATTCCAATAAATTGTCTCTCTCCACTTTCATTAACTTGGATAGCATCTGGATATTTTTCATATAACCAAAGTGGAGGGGTATTGGTTGGTGTTCCTAGTACAATCTCAATATTTCTAACTGAAAAGATTTCAATAACATCATCTAACCATTTAAAATCATATTGACCTTCTATAGGTTCTAGCTTACACCAAGCAAACTCTGCTAGTCTCACTACCTTTACCCCTATTTCTTTCATTAGCTGAGCATCTTTTTCCCACAATTGTCTATCCCAATGTTCTGGATAATAATCAACACCTATCCTCATTTTAATCCTCCTTATCTATTACACTTTCTATTTTTATTGTACCTTTCTGTAGTGTAAAAGATTTCACAAAAGTTATTATAACATACTAGTTTCTAAGAGGTAGAGTGCTTTATACAAAATGCATATTATTTTATAGAAATTACATTAATCGCTCTTGCTTATACGAGATAATTAGCTCATATTAAGAATAATTTATAGGCTTAATTTAAGGAGTTGTGGTTTTTAACCAGTTAGTGACCCCAAAGATCACCCTTATAACTAGGACACACACTGCTTTTAAGCAACGCTCTTACCTTCACAAAGCATCCACATTGATTGCAGGTAGTCCCATATACAAAGTCCTTACATTCCTTACATATATTAAGTCTATTATCGTAAACCTCTGAACTAACTACATCAAATTCACTATTATTTCTTATCTCCTCTACCAAGGCTTCTATTGAATTAATATCAACATTAACATTTGCCCTACAGCCCTTACAATTTTCCTTCTTCTCCATGATTCCTTTTACTGCAATTCTAACACTAACACAGACATGGCAGGTACTGTTAAAGTAATCTTATTATTATCTAATGAATAATCTGAGAATTCACTAGGCTTAACTTTATCTGGACACTCAAAGGTATTATGATCATTAATTTTTTCTGAAGCTAAAACACTACCGTTAACAGTTTTAATATCCCTACCTTCTACATCACATTCAATTGATGCTGAAGCTTTTGGGTCAAGATTACAAATAGATATATGAATTTTCCCATCCTTATCTACTGATGCAGACGAGTGGATTTGAGGAACCTTTTCTTCACCAAATATATAATCTTGAGCAATTTTTCCTACCTCTAATAATTCTGCATCTTGATGCACTTTATACATATTAAATACATGGTATGTAGGAGTTAGCAACATTTTAGGACCTTCTGTCAATATTACAGCTTGAAGAACATTGATTGTTTGGGCTATATTTGCCATTTTTACTCTATCACAATGCTCATTAAATATATTTAAGTTAATTCCAGCAACAAGAGCATCTCTTATTGTATTTTGCTGATATAAGAAACCTGGATTTGTTCCCTTTTCAACTTCAAACCAAGTTCCCCATTCATCAACTATAAGTGCAACTCTTTTTTCTGGATCATACTTTGTCATAATTTCATCATGTTTTGTTACTAATTCTTCCATTACCAAAGTATTTTTCATAGTTCTAAACCATAGATCTTCTTCAAATTCTGTAGCTGAACCCTTGTTTTCCCACACTCCAGTACCTGTTGTATAATAATGAAGTGTTAAAGCGTCCATGAATTGTCCTGCTTCTCTCATAAGTACTTCTGTCCAATTATAATCAACTGAATTAGGTCCACAAGCAATTTTATATACTTGATTTCCACTAAAATTTCTTACATAGCTTCCATATCTTCTAAATAAATCTGCATAATATTCTGGTCTCATATTTCCGCCGCAACCCCAGCTTTCATTTCCTACACCAAAATATTTAATTTCCCATGGGTTCTTTCTTCCATTAGCAGCTCTTAAATTTGCCATCGGTGACTCTCCATCAAAAGTCATGTATTCAATCCATTCTCTCATTTCTTGAACAGTTCCACTTCCGACATTTCCATTTATATAAGGCTCAGCACCTAACATATCACATAATTCTAAAAATTCATGAGTCCCAAAATGGTTATTTTCAACAGTTCCACCCCAATGAGCATTTACCATTCTAGGACGCATTTCAGGATCTCCTATACCATCCTTCCAATGGTATTCATCAGCAAAACAACCGCCTGGCCATCTTAATACTGGAAGCTTAATTTCTTTTAGCGCTTCCACTACATCAGTTCGGATACCGTTTACATTTGGGATACTTGAATCTTTCCCAACCCAAAATCCTCCATAAATACATCTGCCTAAATGTTCAGCAAAATTACCATATATGTTTTTGTCTATTTGACCCTTTTTATTTTGTGCATTAATAGTTAACTTGTTCATACTTATTCCCCTTCATCATATATTATTATGTATCACTTTATATTCCTTTAAATTAATTTATATGTTTATAAATACATTATGCCTAATTACTTTCAATTATTCAATAGAAAAAGAGGATTTTCTTATAAAAATTTGAAAACCCTCGTAAATTACTTTAAAACTACTTTTATACAAATTTCTTCTAACTCAGATTAACCAAATAACGTAAGTCTTTAAGTCTAATTATATTATTGGTTTTTCACTAATAAATATACCCTCTTACAGTTTTATTTTTAAATAGTAGTTTAGAATCATCTTCTGCTTGCCATTGTTCCACCTGTTCAATAGCTTCATTGATATTTTTTCCCAAGCCAACTAAAACACCAGCTAAAATATAAAATTGAAATAAGTTTTCTAAATCTTCTTCTGATTTCGCTTCTGCTTGAGCACGAATTACTAATGGTTCTATAGCAGCTAGCCAATGATCAACAGAAAGGTCTCTTATATATTCTGGATTATTTCTCCCCATATTACTTCCAATGGCTAAACTACTACCTTTTGTTTTACTACCTATTCCTATTCCTCCGATGGCACTTCCACCAGTTATTCCTCCACCTGTACTTGTACCTCCAGTCCCTGTTCCTCCAGTTATTCCTACACCTGTGCTCGTTCCTCCAGTTCCTGTTCCTCCGGTCATTCCTACGCCTGTACTTGTACTTCCAGTTCCTGTTCCTCCAGTTATTCCTACACCTGTGCTTGTTCCTCCAGTTCCTGTTCCTCCAGTCATTCCTACACCTGTACTTGTGCCTCCAGTTCCTGTTCCTCCGGTCATTCCTACACCTGTACTTGTACCTCCAGTTCCTGTTCCTCCAGTCATTTCTACACTTGTACTTGTGCCTCCAGTTCCTGTTCCTCCGGTCATTCCTACACCTGTAATCGTACCTCCAGTTCCTGTTCCTCCAGTCATTCCTACACCTGTAATCGTTCCTCCAGTTCCTGTTCCACTGGTCATTCCTACACCTGTGGTTGTTCCACCTGTTCCATTATTACTTATATACATTAAATAGTTATGCTTTGCAGCATGTATAAGTTCATCTGTTAATATATCAAATAATACTTCTTGATAAACCTTTCCAGAAATACCACTTCTTATTTTTTTATAACGTTCTACAGCTTCTAATTCTGAAAATAAGGCTTTTTTCAATCCTTCCTCATATGAGGTTGGGGTTTCAAAGCTAATATCTTTATTCACTTCAAGTGTATTTCCTGTAATCTCTCTATATATTTGCCTAATAAAGCTGTTATGTCTTCGTTCATCATCTCTTATAGACGCTATTATATCCTTAGCTTCTTGAGTCGGAGCTACAGTTATAAGATAATCAAAAAATAATTCATCTTCTCTTTCTATTTCAGCAGATGCTGAAAGTGCCTCAAGTGCATCTTTGAATAATATGTCCTTAACAACCTGATTGTTTTGATATGGTGTTATATACACAACGCAATCCCCCTAGGATTAGTCAATTCATTACTATTCTATGATAATAAACTTTTATCTGTGTATAAGCACTTCACAAAAACTCCCCAGCCTAAAGACTGAGGAGTTTTAAATAATTTTATTTTATTATTCTAACATTAACAACACCATCTATAGAAGAGATTCTTTCAACAATGTTATCTGTAGCTAAAGACTCGATATCGATCATTGTATATGCCCAATTTCCTTTGCTCTTGTTAGTCATATCAGAAATATTTATATTTTCTTCTGCAAGAACTGTTGTGAATTGTCCTAACATGTTAGGTATATTTTTATGATTTATAGTTATACGTGCTGCTTTAGTGCATACGCCCATATCGCAATTTGGATAGTTAACTGAATTTGTTATATTACCATTTTTAAGGTAGTCCATCATTTGTCTAACTGCCATAATAGCACAATTATCTTCTGATTCATTAGTTGATGCACCAAGATGAGGAATTGCTATAACACCTTCCATACCAGCAGTCTTTGCATTTGGGAAATCTGTTATATACGTTCCAACCTTTCCAGACTTCAATGCTTCTTCCATAGCCTCATCGTCTACTAATAAGTCTCTTGAGAAGTTTAAGATTTTAACGCCATCTTTCATCATAGCAAAAGTTTCTTTATTAAACATTTTCTTTGTATTATCAAGTAATGGTACATGAACAGTTATATAGTCACATTCCTTGTAAATACCTTCTAAGCTCTTGATGTGTTTAATATCTCTTGATAAATTCCAAGCTGCTTCAACAGATATATACGGATCATAACCATATACCTCCATACCCAATCTATTGGCTGCATTTGCTACTAATACACCAATAGCCCCAAGACCGATAATACCAAGTTTTTTTCCTGCTATTTCACAACCAGCAAATTTTGATTTACCTTTTTCAACAAGCTTAGCTACATCAGCATCATCTTTTACTGTTTGAACCCAATTTACTCCGCCTACGATATCACGAGAAGCAAGAAGAAGACTTGCTATTACTAATTCTTTAACACCATTAGCATTTGCGCCTGGAGTATTAAATACTACAATACCTTTTTCAGCACATTTATCTAAAGGAATATTATTAACTCCTGCACCTGCTCTTGCTATTGCTTGAAGGTTTTCTGGAAGTTCTAATTCATGAACGCTAGCACTTCTAACTAGTGCTCCAGTAGCTTCTTCAAAGTTATCAACTTTAGTAAATTCTTCTGTAAATAAGTCCATTCCAACTGCTGCTATAGGATTTAAACAATTAATTTTAAACATATCTGCACCTCTTCATAATTAATAATTTTTTCTTTTATAGTTCATGTATAAATAATCCACTTTTTAACTTTGGTTCAAACCATGTGGATTTTGGTGGCATAGTTTCTTTGTTATCTGCAACCTTCATAAGTTCATTCATTGTTGTAGGATACATAGAGAAAGCAATCCCATTATAAGATTTTGCTAACTTTTCAATATACTCTATCCCTCTTATTCCACCTACAAACTCAATTCTATCACTAGTTCTTGGATCCTTTATATCAAAAATCTTATCTAATACCATTTCTTGAAGTATTGATACATCCAATGATTTTATCGGGTCATTTTTATCTATATATTGTTCCTTTGCAGTAAGCTTATACCACTTTCCTTCGCAATACATACCAATAGAATATTTCTTTTCAGGCTTTACAAGGCTTGATACTTCTTCTACATCGAAGGTTTCATCAAGCTTGTTCAATAAACTAGCTATATCATGTCCATTCATATCTTTGACAACTCTGTTGTAGTCCATTATTTTAAGCTGAGAACTTGGGAACATTACAGAAAGAAAATAATTAAATTCTTCATCCCCGGTATAGCTAGCCTTTCTTTTTTCTCTAGCCACTGCAACAGCCGCTGCTGCTCTATGATGACCATCTGCTATGTAAATACCTTCTATTTTATCAAAAGCATCTATTAATGCATTGATTTTATTATCATCAGAAATTGTCCAAACAATATGTGTCACACCATCTTCTGAGGTAAAATTACAGCTTGGATCACTGTTTGTTACTTCAGTTATAATAGAATTAACTACATCTTGATCTCTATATGTCATAAAGATTGGACCTGTGTGAGCATTACAACTTCTGACATGATCAATTCTATCTTTTTCTTTGTCTGCTCTAGTTTTTTCATGTATCTTTATAACTCCTGATTCATAGTCGTCAACAGATAAACATCCTACTAATCCAGTTTGAGCTCTTCCATCCATAATTAATCTATAGATATAAAGGCATTTTTTTTCATCTTGTACAAGTATTTCATCTTCAATTAATTTACTTAAATTTTCGCTAGCTTTTTCATATACTACAGCATCATGCACATCTATATCATCAGCTAAATCAATTTCTGCTTTATCCACATGTAAAAATGAGTAAGGATTGCCTTCTGCCATCACCTTTGCTTCTTCACTACTCATTACATCATATGGTAATGCTGCTACTTTATCTGTTAATTCTAACTTCGGTCTGTATGCCTTGAATGGCTTCAATATTGCCATTTTTATTCCTCCTAAAATTTACTTATTTATATTTTTAATAACCCTATACTGTGTTTACTTCGCACTCAATAACACTAGCTAAAAATACATTAGGATTAACTTACCATTTATAATATCCCATCAGACATAATAAAAGGTTGTGAATAAGTGCTATATAAATAAGCATTATATAACTTTAAGAATGCCTCTCCCCCTTTATTTTCAATAAAAAAAGACATACATCACCTAGTTAAACTAGGGACGAATGTCTCGCGTTGCCACCCTTATTGGTTAAAATAAATTTAACCCACTCTTTCATCTTAACGGTCTTTACCCGTATTACTCATCGTAATAAGTCTCTGAGGCGGATTCAAATCAACAAGGTATCAGTTTCCAGCAAACACTGACTCTCTTTAAACTCTTGATGAAATTACTATTCTCTTCTTCGACAAATATGTGTTTTTTATTAATATAATATTTAAACACCCGTTTTGTCAATCATATTTTAGAATATTTAATATTTTGATATTTTTCGGCTTATATTTTAACTGATTATCAATATTTAAAATTAATAAAACATTTACATATGATAAATTTTTCTATATGTTATTTTATTATTTAGAATTCTTATGTATTATTTTTATAAGTAACCATCTAAGTATCATTCAGCCTCCAAGTGTCACATCTTGACTTTGATACCACTCTATTGCTTCAGTAAAATGCTCAGCTTTAAAATCTGGCCAATAATCATCTACCACATAAAAGTCTGAATAAATTGATTGCACTGGCAAAAATCCACTTAATCTTCTTCGACCACCCCATCTAATAATTAAATCAACCCTAGAAATATCATTAGATTTAATGTTCTTTGTTATATTTTTTCTGCCATCATTTAGAGTTTTTAAATTATTCAAGTCCCATTCCCAACCATAATTCACAAGAAAATTGACCTTTATTCTTCCACTTCCAAAAGCATTTCTTTTAGTAAAAGCAAGTAATTCCTCAGGAAACATTGGCGATTCGGTATTTCCTACTACTAATAAATCTGCATCCTCATTTGTGAGTAACCTAACTGCATCTATACATGCTTTTGTATATGCTAATCTTTGTTCTCTTGGCCTTTTTGTATTGTCTGTGGTAAATCCATAAAATGTAATTTCCTCTACACCATATTGTTTACAAAGCTTAAAAACCGTAAGACCTGGGTCTATTCCTAAATCATATCCTTTTTCTTTGCTCATCCCTTTAGCTACTGCATATCTTCTATTGCCATCTGGTATAATTCCTATATGTCTTGGTATTCTCATAGCTTACCTCCCATTTATTACAAGAAACTTAACTAAACTATATTATTCCCCTCTTTATTAATAAGAATACTCAGATTTTAATTATTTCATCTATTACAATAATTAAAAGTCCTTAGTTACTTATTGATGTATATTTATTTGTCTTTTTAGATATAAAATACATTTTTTCTTTTACAACTTCTATGCTTATACAAAAATTTTCTGTCTTTTAATACGAAATTCTTATAAGATTTAATGACTTAGTATAGAGTTTTCAATACTTTTATATCTTGCTTCCGTAAAACAAAAATAGTTATGTACTTTCTAAATAAATTTATTTAATAAGACTCCCCATGCATAATTATGAATTTTATCATTTTCTAATACTGATATCTGATTGATTAATACAAATTAAAAATAATTATTACATTTTTCATAAAAAACTCTTTACATATTTGAATAATTGATTATATAATATATATTGTAATTGAAAAAAATCATCTATGATAAGAAGAGTAAATACAATGATTGATTTAAAGAGAGTTAGGGATGGTGGAAACCTAATATGAAGCGTGTATTGAAGAACATCTTTGAGATGCTAACCGAAATTGTTTAAAGTAGACTTAGCCGGTAGTCAACCGTTAAAATGACTAGGTATTGATTTTTCAGTACCAATATAAGAGAGCGAAAGCTAATTAGGGTGGCACCGCGTAGAATATACGTTCCTATACATATGTATAGGAACTTTTTTTATTGCCTTGCTGAATCCTAGATCACATCGCTAACCTGGGTGGCACCACGGAGGTTTCTTCGTCCCTATACTGTATTTGTATGGGAACGATTTTTTTATTTATAAAATTTACATTATTGAAAATAAAAAACTTATTAAAGGAGAAAATAAAATGCAAAGAACATATGTATGCGACATAGAAAAAAAAGCTGAAGTTAATATTCTTGTTAAGGGATGGGTACACAAAATCCACGATCTTGGTCAAATAAGTTTTGTGCATCTTAGAGATAAAACTGGCATAGTTCAATTGATTTTAGATAAAGAAACTTCAAAAGATTTAAAGCTTGAAATGGCTATAGAAGTTTGTGGTAAAACAGTTCTTAATGAAAAAGCACCTGGTGGAATAGAAGTATTACCAGATGACATAAAAGTTGTAGGGAAAACTTTCTACGAAACACTTCCTATAGAAGTTAATGCTTATAAGCAAAAAGCATCTCTTGAAAAACAATTAGATAATAGATGTTTAAGCCTTAAAGCCCCTAAAACTAGAGCTATTTTTAAAGTCCAAGAAGAAATTGCTAATGCTTTTAGAAACTTTTTAACTGCTCAAAGATTTTCTGAGGTTCGTACACCAAAAATAATTTCTTCAAGTACAGAAGGTGGTTCAGAAATGTTCACCGTTGATTATTTCGGTAGACGTGCTTTTTTAACTCAAAGCCCTCAATTCTACAAACAAATGATGGTTGGTGCAGGCTTTGAAAGAGTTTTTGAAATTGGTTTTGCATACAGAGCAGAACTTCACAACACTTGGAGACATTTAAATGAATATGTAAGTTTAGACGTGGAAATGGGCTTTATTGAAGATGAAAATGAATTAATGGATCTTGAAGAAGCTTTAATTAACCATATTTATGACCACTTAAGAAAAACTTGTGCAAGAGAACTTGAAATATTCAAAGTTGAATTACCTGAAAAAGTTGAAATCCCAAGAATGCCTCTACCAGAAGCTCAAGAAATACTTCTTGATAAATTTAACTTAAGATCCCCTGTTGGAAACATCAGCGCTGAAGGCGAAGTAGTTCTTTCTGATTATATTAAAAAAACTTACGGTAGCGATTTTGTTTTCTTAACACATTATCCTGTGTCAAAGAGACCAATGTATGCAATGCCTGATCCTGAAAACCCTGAGCTTACAAAAAGCTTTGATTTAATCTTTAAAGGACTAGAAATTACAACTGGTGGTCAAAGAATCAACGATTATGAAATGCTTAAAGAAAACATCAAGAAATTCAAATTGAATCCTGATGATTTTGCTTTCTATCTTGATAACTTTAAATATGGAATGCCTCCTCACGGTGGTTTTGCAATAGGTCTTGAAAGAATAACCCTTAAGATATTAAACCTTGACAATATTAGAGAAGCAACTTTAATAACTAGAGATATGAAGAGACTTGAGCCATAAAAATTTAATTTAACTTTACCAATATAAGGAGGAATAATTTATGGATATAAATGTTGATACTGTAAGATACATTGCAAACCTTGCTAAATTAGAATTTACAGAAGAAGAAGCTTTAAAGCTTGCAAAGGAGTTTGAAGGAATTCTTACTCACTTTGAATCAATAGATAAGTTTGATTTAAGTGATATCAAAGTTGATATTTTTTCAGATGATTTAAAACCTATTTTAAGAAAAGATGAAGTTTCTTATTTTGAAGACAAAAAGAAATTATTCTCTAATGCTAAGTCCATGAAAGATAGTGCTATCATGGTTCCAAAAATTATCGAGTAGGCGGTGAATTACATGAATATAGAAACTATGAGTGCAGAAGAAATAAGAAGAGGTATAATCGACAAGCTTTTTACAGCTAAAGAAATAGTTACCCTATTATTTGATAGAATAAAGGCTGTCGAACCAAAGGTTAATGCTTATATTACCATTTGTGAAGAAGCTGCTTTAAAAAGAGCTGAAGAAATTGATGAAAAAGTTAAAACTGGTGAGCCACTAGGAAAACTTGCTGGAGTTCCAATTGCAATAAAGGATAATATATGTACTGACGGCATAAAAACTACTTGTGCTTCAAAAATGCTTGAAGATTTTGTGCCTCCATACAATGCAACTGTTATAAATAAACTTTTAAAAGAAGATGCCATAATCATCGGTAAATTAAACATGGATGAGTTCGCTATGGGATCCTCAACAGAAAATTCTGCTTTCAAAAACACTTGCAATCCATGGGATTTAACTAGAGTTCCTGGCGGATCGTCAGGTGGTTCAGCAGCTGCAGTAGCTGCAGGTATAGCACCTATATCTTTAGGTTCTGATACTGGTGGATCTATAAGACAACCAGCTGCTTTCTGTGGTGTTGTAGGATTAAAACCAACTTATGGTCTTGTATCAAGATTTGGATTAATAGCTTTTGGATCATCTCTTGATCAAATAGGACCTCTTTCAAAAACTGTTAGCGATTCCGTTTTAGCTCTTGAAGTAATTGAAGGAGATGACGATTTAGATAGTACAACATATAAAGATTACGTGAAAAAAGATTATTTCAGCACTTTAAAAGATGGCGTAGCTGGAATGAAAGTCGGCGTACCTAAGGAATTTTTCCAAAGTGGCTTAGACCCTGAAATCAATGAAGCTATTAATAATGCTATAGATAAATTAAAATCTCTTGGAGCAATAGTTGAAGAAATCTCTCTTCCCATAACTTCAGAAGGTCTTTCTGCTTATTATATTATTTCTTCTGCTGAAGCAAGCTCAAACCTTGCTAGATTTGACGGAGTAAGATATGGTTACAGACCAAATGAATTTGCGGATGTGGATGAATTAATGCTTAAATCTAGAACTGAAGCCTTCGGAAGAGAAGTTAAAAGAAGAATTATGCTTGGAACTTATGCCCTATCCTCTGGATATTATGATGCTTATTATAACAGAGCACACAAACTTAAAAAGAAAATTAAGGATGAGTTTATCGAAACCTTTAAGAAATATGATTTGATTATCAGCCCTGTTACCCCTACCCCAGCCTTTAAAATAGGTGAAAATAGTGGTGACCCATTAAAAATGTATCTTGAAGATATATATACAATTAACCTAAACCTTGCAGGTCTTCCAGCAATGTCATTACCTTGTGCTATGAGCAAATCTGGTCTTCCAATAGGTATTCAGTTGATTGGAGCACATTTTGCAGAAGAAACTATTTTCAAGGCTGCTTATGCCCTTGAGCAAGAATTAAAAATCGAAACAACTGCAAAAGGATTATAGGAAGGAGAAATATATTATGGCTTTTGAAACTGTCATAGGTCTTGAAATACATGCAGAACTTAAAACTAACACTAAGATTTTCTGTTCTTGTTCTACAGAATTTGGTACTGCTCCTAATACGAATACTTGCCCAATATGTTTAGGTATACCTGGAACATTACCTGTTGTTAATGAAGAAGTTGTTAATTTAGCAATTAAAGCTGGTACTGCATTAAATTGTACTATAAATAAATTAAACAAAATGGATAGAAAAAACTATTTCTACCCTGACCTATCAAAGAACTATCAAACTTCCCAATTTGATATACCTATATGTTCTGGAGGTCATGTAATAATAAACGTAAACGGTACGGAGAAAAAAGTTAACTTAAATAGAATCCACATCGAAGAGGACGCAGGAAAGCTTGTGCACGATGATGTTAACGGCGTTTCTTTCATCGACTACAACCGTGTTGGAGTACCTCTAATAGAAATGGTTAGTGAACCAGATATGCGTTCTCCAGAAGAAGCTGTAGAATTCCTTAGAACAGTTAGATCAATACTTCAATATGCTGAGGTTTCCGACTGTAGAATGGAACAAGGTTCTATAAGATGTGACGCCAACATCTCAATAAGAGAAGTAGGTTCTAATGTTCTTAATACAAAAGTTGAGCTTAAAAACATCAACTCCTTTAAAGAACTCCAAAAGGCATTAGAAAAAGAACAAAAACGTCAACTAGAGCTTTATACATATCACGAAGAGTATAAAATAAAGCAAGAAACAAGAAGATGGGATGCTGGTAAAGGTAAGACTATTCCTATGAGAAGCAAAGAAGATGCTCACGATTACAGATACTTCCCTGAACCTGATCTTGCTCCTATAATAATAAAGGAAGAAGAAATATCTGCTATTGAAAGTACTCTACCAGAAATGCCAAGTGCTAAAAAAGCTAGATTCCTTAAAGATTATGGAATTACGGAAAAAGAAATTGCTATTATCATTGATGATAAGAATCTATCTTCTTTCTATGAAGAAACAGTTAATCTTGGAGCAAATCCAAAAACCACTGCAAATTGGGTATTAGGTGACTTATTAAGATTACTTAAAGGTGTAGATGACGAAGAAGGTATATCTTCTATACCTGTAGCTCCACAAGGACTTGTAGACTTAATAAAATTAATAGAAGGTGGAAAAATAAGCAATACTGTTGCTAAAGAAGTTTTTGAAGAAATGTTTACTACTAATAAATCACCAAATGAAATAGTAGAAGCAAAGGGACTTTCTCAAATCAGTGATAATTCAGCTCTTGAAAAAATAATAATAGAAGTTCTTGATTCAAACACAGATTCCGTTGAAAGCTACGCTAGCGGAAATACTAAAGTTGCTGGTTTCTTAATGGGCCAAGTAATGAAATTATCTGGTGGAAAAGCTAATCCAAAAGCTGCTAAAGAACTTATGGATCAAAAGTTAAAAGAAAGATGTAATTAGTTAAAATTAAAGCTTAAACACTATATGCAACATATATCGTGTTTAAGCTTTTTTTCATTCTATTTAAAAGTTTGTCTCACTGCTTCAAAAGCCATGATTGATGCTGCTACAGCAACATTTAATGATTCTGCACCGCCTGGCATAGGTATTTTCACCTTCTCATCAGATAAATTATATAATTCATCTGAGACACCATTACCTTCGTTGCCTACTGCGATAATAGACATTTGAGATAAATCTACATCAAAAAAGTTTTTGTTCGTATCTAAAGAACTTACAATTAGTTTAAAACCTTGGGCTTTCAATTCTTTAAGCTTATTCATATCTTTATCTAAAATTACTGGAATCCTAAATATAGAACCCATGGTAGACCTTAAAGTTTTTTCATTATATATATCTACTGTACCCTGACTATAAATTACTCCTAAAGCACCACTAGCATGGGCAGTCCTAATAATTGTACCCATATTTCCAGGGTCTTGAACCTTATCTGCGTATATATAAAAACCTTTTTCATTCTTCACAGCAAATTCTTTATTTTCTACCACTGCTATAATTCCTTGAGGAGTTTCTGTTGTAGAAATTGTCTTAAAGATTTGTGATGGAATAATATATATATTAGCGTGTATTCTCTCGGTTTCTATATTATAATCACTTAATTTTTCTAAAGCCTTCTCATCAATGAATATACTTTTTATTATAAAAGAAGATTTTACAGCTTCTTCTACAAATCTAAATCCTTCAACTAAGAATAGCCCTTTTTCAATTCTATATTTTTTCTCCTTAAGCTTTCTTGTTTCCTTAATCAAATTGTTATCTTTGCTTAGTATTTTTTCCATAATTCAATTCCTCGTATTACTCTTTTAAAAAATCTACCTCTGTCACTTCATTACTTCCAATAGCAACGAAAATATCCTCAGCTTCTATTACTTCATTAGGCGAAGGAGTTATATTAAGGTCTGTTCCCTTTTTTATCGCCATTACATTAATCCCGTATTGAGCTCTAAGATTTAATTGGGCTAAAGTCTTGCCTATCCAACTTTTTCGAGCTGCAATTTCTACTATGCTATAATCTGCAGATAATTCCACATAGTCTAATACATTTGATGATATAAGATTATGTGCCACACGTTTCCCCATATCCTTTTCTGGTGAAATGACTTTATCTGCTCCAATCTTTTTCAAAACCCTAGCATGAGTATCATCATTTGCCTTAGCTACTATATATTTAACTCCCATTTCTTTTAAAAGTAATGTAGTCATAATACTAGATTGAATATTACTACCTATAGCCACAACTGCTACATCAAAATTTCTAACCCCAAGAGCTTTTAAATTTTCTTCATCCTGTGTATCACAGATTACTGACTGTGTAACTTGATCCTGAATCAAATGCACAATTTCTTCATCTTTATCTATTGCTAACACTTCATGCCCTAATTCATATAAATTCGTAGCAACAGAAAAACCAAATATTCCAAGCCCAACTACAACAAATTGTTTTTTACCCATAAATTCCACCTCTATCCAATTACAATTTTGTCTTCAGGATACTTTAATCCATAGTCATCTTTTTTATTTCTTCTAAGCATAGAAAAAATAAACGTTAGTATCCCTACTCTTCCTATATACATAGCAAACATTACTATAATCTTTCCTGGCGCTGTAAGTGTTGGTGTTAAATTAAGAGTCAATCCTACAGTTCCATAAGCTGATACAATTTCATATAAATAATGTTCAAGATTCATAGTTATACCGCCTACCACTTTTTCCCCCTCTGCTATAGAAAGTAATAAGGTACCTATAAATATCACTCCAAAGGCTATAAATAATATAGTAAAGGCTTTATACACCTGCATCTTATTTATTCTCTTTTTAAATATTTCCGTGTCTTCTCTACCTCTAAGCATAGAAATAACAGTCATCACCAAAAGTCCTATGGTTGTAGTTTTTAAACCACCAGCAGTAGAACCAGGTGATCCTCCGATAAACATTAATATAATAGTTATTGCTATGGCAGCATGAGACATAGTAACAGTTGGTACTGAGAAAAATCCTGCAGTTCTCGGTGTTACAGATGCAAAAAAAGCATTTAAAATTTTTGTAGGTAAACTCATATCCTTATAAGCTTGATTTATTGCAAAATCAAATATGTACATCATAATCATACCAAGGATTAAAAGTATTAAGGTTACAGCAATTGCAAATTTCGCATGTAGTGATAATTTTTTCATAGTCTTAAAGTTATATATTTCCATCCAAATTGCAAAACCAAGTCCCCCTATTATTATAAGTGCACTTATAGTTAATATAACAACGGGATTATTGTTATAAGGGATTAAACTCGCTCCAGTTAAATCAAATCCAGCATTGCAAAAAGCAGAAACAGAATGAAAAATTCCAAAATAAATACCTTCACCCACACCATAGTCCGGTATGAACTGTGTCATTAAAAGTAGTGCTCCAATGATCTGAACAGAAACCGTAAAGATTATTACGTATTTAACTAGCCTAACAATCCCAGCCATGCTTTCCGCGTTTAAAGCTTCCTTCATTATCATTCGTTCTCTCATAGATATTCTTCTGCCTATAATCAAAGCATATAAGGTAGTAAAAGACATAAATCCTAATCCACCCGTTTCAATAAGAAACATAATTATAGTTTTTCCGAAATAACTCCAATGACTAGCAGTATCTAAGGTAGTAAGTCCTGTAACACATACAGCAGAAGTTGCTGTAAATAAACTATCTATAAAATTTGTAGCTGTGCCGTTTACACTTGATATAGGTAATGTCAGTATTACAGCTCCTGTTAATATTGTTAATGCAAAACCTAAAGATAGTATTTGAACAGGAGTCATAACTACTTTTTTACGTTTAAGTAAGTCCACTCTATATCATCCCCTTTATTTAGTTTTTCAGAATATGAACAAAAGATTGTAGCCTAAAAAAATAGCTACAATCTTTATTATATCAATATTATATTATTTTATGTTAGCTTTAGCAACTGCTACTAATTCTGTGAATGCTTTTGGATCGTGGATAGCGATTTCTGATAACATTTTTCTGTTCATATCGATACCAGCAACTTTTAATCCATTCATAAATCTTGAATAAGAAAGACCGTTCATTCTTGCTGCTGCATTTATTCTAGCAATCCATAATTTTCTGAAATCTCTCTTCTTTAATCTTCTACCAACATAAGCATTTCTTAATGCTCTGATAACTGTTTCATTAGCAGTTCTAAATAACTTGCTCTTAGCACCATAGTATCCTTTAGCAAGTTTTAATACTTTTTTATGTTTTTTACGAGAATTCATTGCTCTCTTAACTCTAGCCATTTATTGTACCTCCTTCAACAACCATATATTATAGGTATGGTAATAATTTTTTCATTGCTTTTTCTTGAGCTACTGAAACATATCCAGCTTTTCTTAAGTTTCTCTTTCTTTTTGAGCTCTTTTTAGTTAATATATGGCTCTTGAAAGCTTTAGCTCTCTTAAGTTTTCCTGTACCTGTTTTCTTAAATCTTTTAGCTGCACCTCTATGAGTTTTCATTTTTGGCATAATAAAAATCCTCCTCTCGATTAAGCTTTCTTAGGAGCAAGAACCATTGTCATGTTCCTTCCTTCCAATTTTGCTTTCTTTTCTACTATATATACTTCAGAATCTATTTTAGAAACAAAGATATCTAATACATCATTGCCTTTGAAAGCATAATCCGCTTCTCTTCCTCTGAATCTCACTGTAACTTTTACTTTGTCTCCATCAGCAAGAAACTTTGATGCTCTATTGGCCTTAATTTCAATGTCATGATCTTCTATAGTAGCACTAAGTCTAATCTCTTTGATCTCTATGACTTTCTGATTCTTTTTAGCTAATTTTTCTTTTTTTGATTGCTCATATATGAATTTATTCAAATTCATAATCTTAGCAACCGGTGGATTTGCTGTAGGAGCAATCAACACTAAGTCTAATTCCTTTTCTTCAGCTTTTTCTAAAGCTTCATTAAAGCTTATTATTCCAAGTTGTTCACCATCATCAGTCATAACTCTTAACTCTTTGGCTTTGATTTGCTCATTTGCAATATACTTATTATTTTTTATAATAGCCACCTCCGTGATTAAAACCTTTTATGCATTAAAAAAGAACGACATCACTGCCGTTCTAAATCATCAAAAATTTCGCATAAAATTTGTGCATTTTGATTTTTATACCTTACTAAGCCTCCTTGTAAGGTGAGAAACGGCATGTTTCTTCTTAACACAAGTATTATTATAGTACTATAAATATAGTTTGTCAAATACTTTTTTCTAGATTGCTTTTGATTTTATCTCTTCTAATAATTTATTGCTGAATTCTTCAATGGACATAGTTCCTATATCTCCATCTTTTCTACTTCTTACAGCTATAGTTTTCTCGTTCATTTCTTTTTCACCAATAACGATCATATATGGAATCTTTTGAAGTTGAGCTTCTCTTATCTTATATCCTATCTTTTCATTTCTTAAATCACTTTCAACCCTGATTCCTTTTTCTTCTAGAACCCTTGCAATTTCTTCTACGTAACCTTTACTTGAATCAGTTATATTCATTACCTTAACCTGAACTGGTGCAAGCCAAGCTGGGAAAGCTCCAGCAAAATGTTCTATTAGTATACCAATAAATCTTTCGATACTTCCAAAAACAACTCTATGTACCATTACAGGTCTATGTTTTTCTCCATCAGGTCCGATATAATCTATATCAAATCTTTCTGGTAATTGGAAGTCTAATTGTATTGTTCCACATTGCCATGTTCTTCCGATACTATCTCTTAAGTGGAAGTCTATTTTAGGTCCATAGAACGCTCCATCACCTTCATTTATTTTATATGAAAGTCCTGCCTTATCTAAAGCTGTTCTTAAACCATTTGTAGCTAATTCCCAATCTTCATCACTTCCCATTGAGTTTTCTGGTCTTGTAGAAAGTTCAACAAAATATTCAAAACCAAAATTCTTATAGAAATCATCAATTAATTTTATAAGATCCAATAATTCATCAGTTATTTGATCCTTAGTCATAAATATATGAGCATCATCTTGAGTAAAGCATCTTACTCTCATTAAACCATGAAGAGCACCTGATAATTCATGTCTATGAACAAGTCCTAGTTCTGCTAATCTTAAAGGAAGTTCTCTATATGAATGTAATGCATTTTTGTATGCTAAAATTGATCCTGGGCAGTTCATAGGTTTTACAGCAAAAGGCTTTTCATCTATTGATGTAAAATACATATTTTCTTTATAATGATCCCAATGTCCAGATTGATGCCATAACTCTTCACTTAAGATAATTGGAGTTTTAATTTCTTGATATCCAGCTTTCTTATGAATTACTCTCCAGTAATCCTCTAAAGAATTCCTTACTATCATTCCCTTTGGAAGGAAGAATGGAAATCCTGGACCTTCCTCAAGTAAAGTAAATAATTCTAGTTCTTTTCCAAGTTTTCTATGATCTCTTTTTTTAGCTTCTTCAAGCATATTTAAATAATCATCTAAATCTTGTTTCTTAGTAAAAGCTGTACCATATATTCTTTGAAGACTCTTATTGTTAACATCACCTCTCCAATAAGCTCCTGCAACTGATGTAAGCTTAACAGCTTTAACCATACCTGTTCCTATTACGTGAGGACCAGCACATAGATCAGTAAATTCTCCTTGAGTATAGAAAGAAATTACTGCATCAAGTGGAAGATCTTCAATAAGTTTCACCTTGTATAGTTCTTGCTTTTCTTCCATATACTTTATAGCTTCTTCTCTTGGAAGCTCAAATTTTTCTAACTTTAGGTTTTCTTTTATGATTTTATTCATTTCTTTTTCTATTTTTTCAAGAAGTTCTGGAGTTATAGGAAAATCCGCATCAAAATCATAATAAAAACCATTCTCTATAGAAGGCCCTATAGCAAGTTTTACATTTGGATATAATCTTTTCACAGCTTGTGCAAGAATATGTGAAGCTGTATGTCTTAATGTGCTTCTTCCTTCCTCATCATCAAAAGTTAATATCTCAAGGGAACAATCTTTATTGATCTCAGTCATAAGATCTTTAACTTCTCCATCAATTCTTCCAGCTAAAGCAGCTTTAGCTAAGCTTGAACTTAATTGCTTTGCAACTTCAATTATTTTTTTTCCTTCTTCTACTTCAACGATACTTCCATCTTTCAAAGAAACCTTTAACATTTACATCCTCTCCTATCAAAATCTAAAATCAAAAAATAAAAAACTCGCCCCAAACATGGGACGAGGACATCGCGATTCCACCCAAATTAGCAATAGTCTCCTATTACTCACTCATTTATAAGATAACGCTCTTATGCGGACGTACTTAGTATAATTCGTACTCAACTCCAAGGTGGTTTTCAGTATCACTTATACTCAGAAACCTTTCAGCCAATGGATTTCTTTCTCTTTAATACAGTAATATACTTACTTTTCCTTATCACAGTCAATTTATTAATTTTATATATATTATATTCTTTCTGGTTATATTCTGTCAACTCAATTCATAATAATTCAATAGGTATATTTTCTGGTTTTGATGGAAGTTTTTCTATGCAAAAATCACAACCCATACAAACTTCCACTCTATTATCAAAAACTTTTTTTATAGTATCTATGAATTCTTTATTTTTACAATTACTTGAATTATGGAGGATAATCTTACCAGGAGCATTAGTAATCAAACTACTTATGATTATATCCTCCATATTTACTATTCCAGAAATATCATTGCTATAAATATCCTTAAATATTTCTTGCATTAAGCTATTTCCTTCTTTATCTAAAAGAAGGTACTCACCATTGTCCTTTATAATAATATTTAATACATCAATTTTACTTTCTTGGATTTCAACAAAATATTTTAATAACTTTATAAACTCGTTATATTCTTTTTCTACCAAAAATGCCCCTATTACCTTGTCGACTATAGGAGTAAATTTTTTTGATAGTTCTTTGCACCTAAAAGTTGTAAATCCATCAATATTAAGTTCAGGAGTCTCGATTACACATTGAAATATTTTTCCCAGTATAGTATTTTTAATATTTAAAAAGAAAATAGAATCTTCATCAACAACTTTACTTCTGCAATCCATCGCTTCAACTGATCGATGTTTGACTTCATTAATTTCATCAAAGGTAAGAAAAAAGTAACTTTCATTTATATAATCTTCAAGTCCGTTTTCACAATAAATATTGACAATTTTTTTATATAATATTTCTGATAAGTAAGAATTAATTATTCGCACAACTCTATCATCGACACATTCATCATTTGAAAAAATCTTAATCATATGGTTGTTACTTATTTTACTCTCAGATATTCCAATTACTATAGAATCTTCTTTTAATGAATTTTTGATATTTGTGATTTCTTTAGATATATCAAATTTCTTAACATCATATATAATAGTCTTTAGTATCATTAATCTTTATCCCTCCTTTATGGAAAGGTATAGTAAAGCTAAAACTATTTTAAGTCAGTTCTAGTATGCGTTTAAATTTAAGCATATATACGAGAAATAATTATATAATTATCGACAATAATGGAACTAAAGCTTTATACTATATATGAAAACTGTCAATATTTATTGTATAGGAATTAATATTAGGGAATAAGAAACATTTAAGCCCAAACTGATTTATTAAAAGAAAAACTTATTAGAATCTTAAATGATGAAAAGTAATAAATTTGATAAAAGACTTTAAGTCTAATTATGATATAAATAAAAATCTCAGCATAAGGATCTTTATGCATAAATATTCAAACCTATTTTTCAACTTAACTATCAAATTTATTACTTTAAACATTAGTGATAACCTCATCAATATCTTTAATTACAATTTATAGTTGTTAAATCATATTATAGTTATTAAATCATACATACACTTTTTTTTACGGAGGCTTACCTTTGACTAAAATTTTTATTGTAGATTATAGAATTTCTATGGAAGAGTATTTAAACTTAAAATTATTTAGTGATAATATTATTTTATGTCCAAGATACGAAAAGTTGTATAATGCTATAGATGGACACGTTGACATCCAGCTACATATTATCGACAATAATCGCATTATAGTACATAAAGATATAGAAAAGAGTTTTATTGAAGACTTAATGAATTATGGAATCTCAGTTTCTTATAGCAAAAATCCTTTAGAAGAGCACTATCCTCATAATATCCATCTTAATGGGTTAAATTTAAAAAAACATTTCATTCATAACATAACTTATACAGATCCTATACTTTTACAAGAAATTAAGAAAAAAACCTTAATAAATATTAAGCAAGGTTACACTAAATGTTCTGTGGCAGTTGTAAATGATGAAGCTTTAATAACTAGTGATAAAAAAATATTTAACGAACTTACCAAAGAAGGCCTAGATGTCCTTCTTGTACCACCAGGAGATATAATATTAAAAGGACTAGATTATGGTTTTATCGGAGGTACTTGTGGAAAAATTGATGATAATATTTTGGCGTTTTATGGATCTCTAGATAATTATAAATATGGAGAAACAGTAAAGAAATTTTTAACTAAGCATAAGGTAGAGCCTTATTATCTTTCATCTGGAAAACTGATCGATCGTGGCAGTATTTTTACTATAATAAAAAATTGAGACTAAGTAGAAAAATGACTACTTAGTCTTTAATACGTTTAAATTTTCATATGTACTCTACTAGAACTAACTATCATAATACTAAAATATTATTTCTATTGATTCTCTAGGATACCAATATTAATTAAATTTGTACATTTGTTAAGAAAATCACATGGAAACACAAAATATTCTTCCACATCCATTATTGAATCAATAGCTACTGAGTTTAATGCCTTCTCTGTTTTATTTAACAATATTTCATTGCTCTTAGGATTATGTAAATGTAGCATAACAGCACAAAATTCATGAATTGCAACCACAAACTCTTCATCTAATTCTTGCGTCAAACCAATTGAATTAGAATCCACTTGTTTCTCTAATGCTTCATATATTTTTTTAAGAATAACTTCCTCTTCTATTAACAAATCTTCTTCTTTAACATCAATAGCATTAATATTAGTTGCCAATTTATTTTCTAGACTCGATGTATTCTTATTAATATACTCTTGAACTTGTGATAATATGGTTTCTTCTTTTCCAAAACCATCTATGATAAGTTTATATTCATCACCAGCTTCTTCATAACATCTATAGACAAATTGAGAACAAATCATAGGATGTTTACCTTCAAAATTCTTCTCATCAATATACTTGATAATACTAGCAACTACACACCTAATTATAGGTATTAATAGTTTTTGAAGAATCACTGGAAGCGGAATTTTTGTGATTAATATATATACAATCATCATGTACAATGAATCTTTTGGAACATAAGGTTCTTTATTATTGTAATATTTTTCTGCAATCTTTAAAACTGGGACCATGTCCAAATCGTTTCTATCAAATCTCATAACAGTGACTTGGCGTCCCTTAGCACTTTCTATTAAAGAATTAACAGATGCACATGGCGGCACTTCCTCAACTATTTCTGTACAATTATAATAAGACATTGACGCATGACTTATAGGTGAATTTGTCAGTAACGAAATCAATTTTGAATGCCATTCATCAGTATGGGAAAATAATAAAACATCTCCTTTTTTTAACTCACTAATTTTTACAATATTACTATTACACAATTTGCTTATTCCTCCTTTTTAACCTTTATAAAGATATGTTACGACATCAGATGCTATTTTCCTTTTATGGGATTACCTATATGAAAAAATAGTACTAATAAAATTAGTACTATTCTCAATATATTTTCTCTATCTTAACCTGTTGTGCTAGCAGATAAGTTTTCATTAAAAGGATATTTATACCATGATTTTAGGCAGTCCTATCCTATTGTCTCATATACTGTTTTTGGAAATTATTATCCGAATACTAATTCTTTAATCTTTGATATTTCTATACCTATATTAAAAAATTTATTTATAAAATAGCAAAGATTATGAGCTAATATTTTATTTGATATTCTTGTGGCAAATCCCCAAGTTGATTTTGTAAGAACCCTCTGCATATTTAATTGCTCGGAGAGCTGAGAAAAAGTAGTTTCTACTCTACGACGAGCCTTGAATATCAACTGCCTAAAAGGTTTTAAAAGTTTAGTTTTACTATTGTTACGATTTATTGTTAAAAGACGAATGTACCTTGTTTCTTTTAATTGCGAAGCAACTTTTTGACCTATATATCCTTTATCACCTATTAGTATATCAATCTCTGAATTAGCTGTGAGTTCCCAGACGACATCTCTGTCATCAATATTTGCTGCTGTTACAGTAAAATCTGTGATATAGCCATCGAGGGCTACTAAAGCATGTAATTTGAATCCATAATATGTTTCTTTTTTCGAAGCGCATCGCCCGTAGGCAGCCTCCGGCTTAAAAGCTTTATGGAAATGAGCTCTCCCAAACTTACACACAGGAATTGGCATACTATCTGCAATTCTTATTCGGTCATATTGATAGTTAAGAAATTTCGTTAACTCTTTACGAATTTCATCAATGACTCGAAATAATGACTTTCTAACTCTATGAAACCTCGGCCTACTACAAAAAGTTGGGAAATAAGTCTCGTAGGTTTTTTAGAGCAAAATCCAAACCATGCTTTTTCAGAGTCAATGGTTAAGAGTTCACCTACTAAAGAAATCGTAATTATTTCGCTATCAGTCATTACTGATTTAGCGATGTTACGACGATTTTTAATAAATGTTGGAGTTACTTTTTGGTAAAAGTCATCAATTATAACATAAGTGACAACAATAAAATCTTTTAAGTCATTTATTGTTATGGTAGAATCTTTATTAAACTCTGGCATATAGGTTAGCCTCCTATCATTAGATTAGTGGTGTTTTTTTAATGATAGGTTAGCAAATATGCTGGAGTTTTTCTATTTGTAAGTATTGCCAGCGTATTTAACTAGCACAACGGGTTATCTTAAATAAATATCAGAAAACTCTATATTTATCATCTCAATTTTATTGTTCATACCAGTACTTTTTTCTAATTTTTTTGTCTCTTCTACTATTACTCCTGGAAGTACGACCTTAAAAGTACTCCCTTTATTCACTTGACTTTTAACACTGATACTTCCACCGTGCATTTCAACAATTGACTTTACCAATGATAATCCTATACCGCTTCCCTCAGCATTTCTTGAAAGTGATTTATCAACTTGATGAAATCTTTCAAAAATATTATTTAGGTGTTTACTCTCAATCCCTATTCCAGTATCTTCTACAATAATCTCTACAAATTCCCCTTTGTCAAAGACATTTACAAGTATCTGTCCTTCAGGATTGGAAAACTTAATAGCATTTGAGACAAGATTTAAAATAATTCTTTCAATTTTATCAGGGTCACATGCAATAGTTTTTTCCTCAACATTTGTATCAAAGATAATGCTTAAGCCTTTTCCTTCTATATATTCTGATATTGATTGAACAATATCTTCAGTTATATTAACGATATTTTCATTAGATAAATTTAATTCAAAAAAGCCTGAATCTATTTTTGAAACATCTACTATATTATTAATAAGTTTCGTAAATCTATAGCAATTCTGCTTAATAATATTAATACTTTTTGAAACTTTCTCCTTATTTCCCTCAATGCAATTATTTTTAAAATATAGCTCCATTAATTGGTTTGTACTAAAAATCACATTAAGAGGAGTTTTGAGTTCATGAGATATATTCGAAAAAATCTCTTCTTGCATTCTAAGGGTTTCTTCCATCTTATTTTTAGCAGTGACTTCTTCTGTAATATCTATAGCTATTTGAATTACTTCAATTACTTGATTATTTAGTCCAAATAAAGGCTGTCTAATAATTCTAAAAAACCGTTCTTCTCCATCCATAATAAATTTCCTATTAGTCACATAAGAATCGCCACGTTTTTCTATCAAGTTTTGGATATTTTGCAACACTTCTGATTTTTCATCAAAAATAAAAATGCCAAAAGGATCTTTGCCTTTCATAGATGCTGGGGAATCTAACTTGGGATTAATAAGTTTTAACTGATTAAAATACTTTTGATTAAAATCTATTATTCTAAAATCTGGATAAGAAAATCTCGCGAATCCAACATCTAAATCTTCAATAATTCTACTTAACAAATTATATTGAGTCTTTAACAGTAACGTTTGTTCACTTTTTATCCTATCAGTGATATCATATACTACTAGTACCCCACCAACAAAATTACTTTTCTTATCATATATTGGATTACCATTAGCCTCAGTATAAGTTAAATTATCTCCAACTTGTACAATGGTTTGATACCTTGACAATTTCTCACCTTTCAATATCCTTGAGATAGCTGAATTTTCCTTTAGGATTTCCTTAAAATTCATGTCATATATTTTAGCATGATTGAAATGGTCATTCATTTTCTTACCCTCTGCAAATCTAAAAACAGATTTTCTTGCAGACTTGTTAACTTTAGTTATATTCCCATCCTTGTCAAAAAGAACAAGAGCATCAGACATATTTTCTATGATTGATTCTAATTGTTCTTTATTCATTCTAATTAATTCATCTTTTTTAACTCTCTCTGTCACATCACGAGTACACATAATCGCCTTTACTACATTACCATTTTTATCATATACAGGGCTTCCACTAACATTAAAGTGAAATACTCCATCTGGTCTATTTGATGTAATCCTATATTCTTTTAATCTTTCCCCCATTAACACATTAACTTCTGGAAAATTGTCAAGAGTTAATGGGATACCATCTGAATCAAAATATTTTGTATGTTCTAGAACATCTTCCAAAGTTTTGATAGAGCCATGTTTATAAAAAGAGTTCTTTGCACTACTATTTATTAAAGATAAATTATAGTCTTTATCAATAATATGTAGACCATCCGACATATTTTCTATAATAGCCTTAAGTTCTTCTTCTTGTTCCTCTATAAGCTCACTATGTAAAACATTTTCAGTTATATCACAAGTAGTATGAACTAAGTACTTATCTTTCCCCGAAATCCTTACAGGGAGTAATGATATATCGTAGCAGGAATCATCTTTTTTCAAGTATTCATTATTGCCACCAGCTGAGTAAAAAGACTTTCCAGTTCTAAAAATCTCCTTAATTACCTTCTCCAAATTACTTCCATTGAAACCAGAAAGTATTTTTTCTAATGGTTTCCCTAATATATTTTCATATTCTGTTTTTTTATCACACCAAAATTTAATGTATTTTTCATTTGCTCTTAAAAGAATGCCTTCTGGCATTGAGAAAATTGCTACTCCAGCTACATTATCATTTGTGAATTGTAATATATATGGCAGTCTTTTTTCAATCCTAGAATTCCGTATCTCTTTAAAATAATATATTTTTTCATTCTCGTCTTTTGAATTAATGCAGGATATGATAACTTCTCTTGCTAAATATTCCTTTGTGAATATATAATATTCATTTTTTATATTTTCAAAACAAATTTTCGAATAAATTTTCAATAAATCACTTAATTCAATTAATGATTTTCCAATAAGTTCCTCTTTTGAATATCCAGTCAATTTAACAAACTCATTATTAACATTGATAATTAAGTTATTTTCACAATATATAAATGGCTTTTCTATAACCCTCTTCAAAACGTATTTCACACTATATCCTCCATGGTTGACCTGATATTAATAATAATTTCTTTTATATTTTATAATATTTTTACATAGTTATAAATATGTTCCTAAGATGTTATTTCAATAATTTTCCTACATTTTATCTATTATTTCTTGTATTTTTATAAAACCCCTAGCGCAATAGGAAATTTTTTATAATTATTGTAAAATTGATATAATAATATTCAAATTAAGACATTACAAAATTAATCAATATTTTTTTATAATGCATCTCACTTATAAGAAAAAGCCTTAGTTTCCTAAGACTATTTTTTATAATTTAAGTTTCACTTAAAAAACCTTTTCAATTTTTCTATTATTCTTATCTAAATATCTAACCAATAGAGGACATAATATCGATGTTATTATTATTGCTGTCCCTATTTGAGCAGTAGCAAGAACTAAATAAGGTTCTAAAGTTGAATCAGCAGCCACTATTGCAAGAGGAGTAGCTAGTTGATTTCCTGCAGTATTTCCTATACTAGCTCCAACAGCTTTTTTGGGTCCGAAAATACCACTTAAGAAATAGCCTATAAAACCTGTAATTATAACTACAGCAATACTTATCACTACGCCTGAAAAACCCGCTTTTATTATATCACTGAATTTCATATTAGCACCTAATGAAAAAGCATAGAATGGAATCAATAGATTTTGTCCAGAACCTAGAAATTTTCTCATATCATTATCCAGATTTCCGAGAATAAACCCGACTATAACTGGAACAATTACAGCTATCATTGACAATATAGGGATATCTGCGAGCCCACTTGTTCCAAGAGCTACCATTGTAAAGAATGCTCCTCCAGTTAATGCTATTAATGCTCCTGCTGCAACATCATCTTTATCTCCAAATTGATCAGTAAGTGATGCATATAACCCTATATTAATACTTGAAAATGCAGACATCAAAACCATAGGGGTTATCCCAAAAACACCTTCTCTCCCCCATATCTTACCCACTGCTATAGCTATAATAAAACCCACCACAAATTTACTAATAACATAAACTCCTCCCTTTGCTACTGAAAGTTTTGAACTTTTAATACATATTTGTGAACCCATACAACATAAAAGCAAACCAATTAATGGTTGGGCACCTTTTTTAAATAATTCCGTGGTAAACCCACCTATATCCAATACATAAGGAAAACACGTATTGATAGCAATTCCAATAAACAAAGGAATTACCATTAACCCACCTGGTACTTTTTTCATAGTTTTGAAAATTGGAATTTGCATTTTATCACCTATAATTTCTTCTTTTCATTTTATATTTCAAAAACAAATATTGTATAATTTATCATCCTAGCCTTATGCTTTTATAGTTTTCCTAGTTCTTGTTTTAAACAGACGCTAGGTATAAGATACATAAAATTTCACGTACTCTCGTTAACTAGCATTCCCAAAAATAAAACACCTACATAAAGTAAGTGTTTCCTTAGAAAATTTATTATCTCTGCTGTTAAAACCTTTTTAAAGCCCGTTTTTTCTTTTTAATAAACTTAAACAACACAACTATTATAGCTATAATGAAGGCCAATGATAGAATATCCTTCCATATTCCACTATAGCCATAATTGATAGTCCTCTCTGTATCTCCATCAACAACGACCACAGTATTATGGTGAGTAAGAGCTCTATACATCCAATAATTATCCCAAAAGCTGCTTTGGAATGTCCTTCCGCTTGGCGTTGAATATATATAATTCTTCTCATACTTATAAGTCTTTTTAACTGTAACGTAATTATTTATCACTGTATTTGATCTGTTATTACCTGTATTTGTAGTTGACTTATTACTACTTGTACCATTTGAGGTTGTTGACTTAGTATCCTTTATAGTACTATCAGTGGTTTTTGAAGTATTAGAATTACTTGTATCTTTATTTGTTGTTGCGCTACTATCCTTAGTTGAACTTTTAGAATCCTTACTAGTAGATTTATTTTTACTACTGCTCGATTTTGAAGAACTAGATTTACTACTAGACGATTTTCCACCACTAGTTTTTTTAGCAAAAGCTGTTGTAGTAAAACTACTTAATAATACTGCTAATGATACTACAAATTTTGATTTTTTCATGACACTATCCTCTTTCTCATTTAACTTCACTATGTATTTTATATATAAACTTTTTTCTCTGGATTATATAAAGGTTTCAACTGAGAAATCTATAATATTTATATTAATACTTTTAGTTATTCTGAATAATATACTATTGAATATTATACTATAAATACTTCTAGTGGAATATATTAATTCCTTTAAAAATATATTCCTTTGATAGGAAAATAAGTTTAAAACTCTATACAAAAAGCGTGCTTAAAGGCACGCTAATGTTCTATTTATCTTAAAGATAATCTAGCTAAATGATTAGTGTAAGTATCTATAGGTGTTGAAGCCGCAACCCCTGCTTCTTCCCCAATTGTAAATATATTCTTTTTATCAACCCCTACATTTTCATAGGCTTGAACATCTGTAGAAGTATTTCCATATCCATAACAGAATTCGATACCCTTAGCTTTTAATTGATTCAAATACTCTGTTTTAAAAATTGCAGCAGGCTGTCCAGTTAATATTTCACTACCAGCGCTAACATGAAGCAATCCCATAGGCATATTTTTATTAATACACCAACTTTGGCTTTCCTCTGATAACCAATAAGGTCGTGCTGATAAATAAAGAATACCATATCCTTTGCTAGCATAATAATCTACTACATTATTAGCATTAGTATACATTTTAGCTATGTAGTTAGCATTAAAAAACTCACTTGCATATTGGGCAATATTCTCAAAGTCACTAGTAGTAAGTGTTCCATCTAAATCAAAAACCACATATTTCTTTTTAGAATCTAAAACCTGTATGTACATATTTGTTTCTGTACCATCGCCTTCAACATATAATTTAATCAAATGTAATCCTGCACTTAGCATCATATTACTTGGAATATCATATTTAATTCGTCCATCAGAATCAGTAATGGACCTTCCAAGCTTTTTCCAAGTTGCATTACTATTATCAAGGGAATATTCATATATAGAAACCCCTTCATTTTCTAAGTCTTTTCTAAAATCACCATATTGGAATTTACCCTCGATAACTTGGATTTCACCAATCTTATATACCATATCATAACCATTATGATGTGGAGTATGAGTGCTTATTATACATTGGTTGATCCAACTTAAAAAGTTCGTCTTCATAGGTGCAATGAATTTTTCATTTTTAAAATCAAACCTTTTCACTTCTAAATTAGTTTCTGTTGTTAATGTAGTAGCTAATACATTAATATAAATCACTGAGGATAAGAAAACTCCAGCTGAAATTGTCGACAATATTTTTCTACTTTTAAAAAAACTACTCATAAAACTTATACTCCTTTTAATAACCTCACTTGGAACTTATTTATTTTTTTACATTTATATTCCCATAAAGTTATTAACTGGTGCTAGAATCTAAATAGTACAAATTAAAATGAGAAAATCCTATATAGAAAAAATATGATACAATACTGGTATTGTATCCAAGGAGGATCTCATTATGGCAAAACATTTAGACAAACAGTTTAAGATTGATGCAATTCAATATTATCAAGATCACAAAGAATTAGGACTAGTGGGGTGTGCTAAGAATCTTGGCATTAGTCAGCAAACTCTTTCCAGATGGCAGAAAGAACTGCGAGAAACTGGCGATATAGAAAGTCGTGGATCTGGCAATTATTCTTCCGATGAGGCAAAAGAAATTGCTCGTTTAAAACGTGAATTACGTGATACTCAGGATGCTCTTGATGTATTAAAAAAAGCCATCAGCATTCTGGGAAAATAACAGAAGCTCTTTACCTAGAAGTTTCTGAAAAGACGGAAGCTGCCATGAAAGAAAACCGCCAGGTTTCCGTCTCTGGAATGCTGAAAATATTGGGTGTTTCACGGTCTGGTTATCGTGCATGGCAGAAACATATGCCTTCTGATACGCAAAAACGTAAGGAGGCTGTTAAAGTAAAAATTAAGGATATTTACGATGATTCCAAACAAAACTATGGTGCACCCAAAATTGCAAAAAAGCTACAACAAGATGGAGAAATCATTTCTCAGCGTACTGTTGGCAAGTATATGGAAGAACTAGGAATCAAGGCTCAATGGATCAAACCTTGGACAGTAACAACCAAAGATTCTGATTTCAGTAATGAACTTCAAAATATTCTTGATGAACAATTTAACCCTGAACGCCCAAATGCCGTGTGGTGTAGTGATATCACTTATATTTGGACAACAGACGGGTTTGTTTATCTAACCAGCATTATGGATTTATATTCAAGGAAAATCATCGCATGGACGCTTTCAAAAACTCTGGAAGCAGCATGTGTAATAGAAACAATAAACAAAGCCAAAGCAAGACGAAATACTGAGCAACCACTTATCTTGCATAGTGATCGAGGAAGTCAATACGTTTCAAATGAATACCGAAAAGCTACTGAAACAATGCAACTAAGCTATTCTAAGAAAGCCTTTCCATGGGATAATGCTTGCATCGAATCCTTTCATTCCTTAATCAAAAGAGAATGGTTGAATAGATTCAAAATCTGTAATTACAGACAATCATATCGTCTAGTATTCGAATATATTGAAGCCTTCTATAATACACAACGTATTCACAGTCATTGCGACTATATGTCGCCAGATGATTTTGAAAAGCTGTATGAAAAAGCAAAAAAGGAAGGAATGCTATTGGCGAGTTAAGATGAGGATAAACTTCTCATTTTAACTTGTACTAAATCTTGACATAGGACCAAACCTTGCTATAAAAGTGCTTAAGGTTTAACCTCATATCAACAAGAACTTAATATTTGTACATATTTTTTGAAAACACTCCAATTACTTATAAAAAAACTACTGCCATGATTATTAATCTAAATAGCAGTAAGATAATAATACTATAAATTCTATCTTTATAATAAAATTATAAACTTTAAAAATATAAAATTTCAATTTTACGTTTTTTATCTGAAAACAATCAATGATATAATGTAAATCTTATTCTCTGCTTAATGCTTCACAAGCTTTATCATAATCCTTCCTATTTACAAATACATAGTAAGTGTTTAAATAATCCAAGTTTTCACCGAAAATTCCTGTTCTAACTGATCTCGATGAAAAAAGATATGCACTACTATACTCAATAATTTTATATTTATACTTAATTTCACTTTCACTAAGTTTATCAATAACTTCTTTAAGTTTTTCCGAAGAATATCCAATATATATTTCTTTTCGGTTCCATCTCGTAATCATAATGCTCTCCCCATCCATGTCTATTTGTTATGATTATGTAATTATACCATAATATGTATATCAAACAAACTTTTTTCGCCTCATCTGTACACCGTTGCCAGAATGCAAGTAGAGTAATTTCATGTAGAAATTTACACTGATTACTTTAGTTCAATTTAAGATTGTAAAAATCCATTTATACTACTAGAAATTCTCTAATAGACTAATAATTCATCATAGCATTTCTATAATAATGATATGGCATTTTTCCATATATGGTTCCTTTTTTCCCATAGTCTTAGTATAAGACATATGTTATTATTAAGACATGAATACATTGTATAATTGATAGTTTTTGAGTTATTAATTCATTTACTCAAACTATTTGTTATAATAAATACCTAAAATATAATACTTTTTCTCCCCAATTAATGTAATCTTCTCCATTAAAAGTTTGTTTATCCTTACTTTTATATGGAGCCGGTTGCATAAAACTTTATAATGATCTAAGATCATAAAGTTAATAAGCAAAAAAGTATTAAATTAAAACTAACGCTAACAACTAAATTATTTTAAAAGTTACCTTCCACATAACATAATACATAATAAAGTTTAAGCGTTAATATATTTAGATACATAAAATAATACTGGATTTATTAAGAACCGTTCCCTATTTCTGTTACTTACGTTAAGGTTTATTATATAATACTTAAATCCAGAATTAATATTGGTTATCTAAAAAATATAGAGTACCTATAGATTTGATTTGCACAAATCTTAGGTACTCTTAATACTTTTTAGTAAATATTGTTTTTTACAGACTTCTAAGTTATTTTTAAATATATCGAGATCTAAGTAACTTTCTTCCTAATTGGACACCCTACTAAATAAATGATTGAAGCTATTACAACAATAATCTATTTCGAAGGTATATATATTAGATACTGAAAATATTTATCAGTTATATTGTGAAATCACTGGTTTGCTTTAATTAATATAAAAAGAACCCTATCTTTAGAGTTCTTTTATTACGCTTGATTCTGTTAACTTAATAAATATTCATTAGACTACTCACTTTTTAAGTTTTCGTTGTTACTTTCCACTACTTTTGCTGCTAAGAAATCTGCACTTAATGATATAACATTTCCACATTCAGTACATATAAATTCTAGCACACCAAAAATTTTCCCTGGTACACTTTGGTACATTGCGTTAATAGGAAATCTAGCAGTAATATTTTCATTACATGAAAATTCTTTGCTTTCGCATAAAGGACATTTTAATGTTTCTAAAGCTTTTTCTTCCATATCCTTTACAGTTACTTTAACCTTATTTTCCATAATTTCCACCCCCATTTAATTATATAATTCTACAAATTCATATATAATCCTCTATTTTATAAAAGCAAACTTCATTTTTGAACAATAAAATCACTTATGAAATGAATATGAAACACTAAGTCCTAAGGTCTAACTGATTATTTTTAAACCTTTCATAATATATATTGAATCGGTGTTTATTCTTTAATATAATCTGATATAATAAAATCAAGAAAATACTTACTTTGAAATTATGCAAATAACTACTAAAGCCTCTTATCTAATATGATATTAATATAGCTTAACATAATAAAATTTTAAGGAGTTACAAAATGAAACTTAGTGCTTTTAACTATGGAGCTAATGCCGTGAGCTTCATTAAAAATGAAAAAAAGTACGGCATGATATGTGCATGGTCAATGCAAGCAGATTATGACAAAATTTTAATGTTATTAGGTGCACAAAGTATAACAGGAAAGAATATTTGTAAAGGTGATATTATTGGAGTCAGTGCATTGAATGAAAGTCAACAGAATGTTATTGATGCATTAGGCTTTATTCATTCAGATGATGATGATAAATTTACAAATGTTAAATATACACTAAATGATTCTGCTATATTGGTTGATGGTGCTAGCAATCGTATGATTGTAGAAGTGATAGATATACTTCATCTAGAGGGAATTGAAGAAGATAATTTAGTCTACGGTGTTGTAAAATCATTTGAAAGCAACGATTCTAAAAAATATACTCTATAATTGAATACATACACAAATAAAAACGAAAGAAGCTTATCCGTAACAATACTGTAAGTTACCGCATAAGCTTCTTAAAACACTATATACTCAATTAAAAGCTACTTTATCGCATTTAAAATTTCTGTAAAAATCACACCTAATCCATAGGCGCCTGCATCTGGGTATCCAAGACTTCTATCTCCAACAGTTCCTGCACGTCCCATACGAGCTACGATTTCTTCGGTTTTCTTAGCTCCTTCAACAGCAGCCTTAGCTCCCTTTGCAAAAGCTTCTTTAAAGTTAAGATTTTCTTTTGCGCAAGTTGATAAAGTATCAGCACAAGGTACTAAAGCATCTATTAATGTTTTATCTCCAACTACAGCGCCCCTTCCAAAAGATCTTTCTCCTGTAGCTTGGATTCCTCTTACTGCTGCTTGCATCATTTCAGCAAATTCTAAAAGTGTTAACTCAGGCTTTGTTTCTACTTGCTTTCCTGCTGTTCTAAAAGCTGATCCCCATATTGGTCCAGATGCACCTCCACAGTGTTCCATTATTACTAATGAACATGCATTTAAAAACTCTCCTATACTCTTAGAGTTTTCTGTAAGAATCTGCTTCCATTCTCTCTTTAATTGCTTAAATCCTTTGGCTACACTCATACCAAAATCTCCGTCTCCAGCATGAGAATCTAATTCACAAAATGGTACTTCATTTTCGATAATAACTTCACTCATCTTATCCACAATATAAATCATATTATCTAAGGTTAATTTTTCATTATCGATACTAGCAAAACTTTCGGAAGTTTCTACCTTAAAGGATATCGACTTTTCTACATCATCTAAAGTATCTAAGCTTACAAATTCCACAACTTCAACTGGACCTGACACTTTAAATGCTGGGGCATCACTTTCTGCTGATAATAATTCCTTAAGCTGACTATCTAACTTCATTATCGATACAGAAGCACCTTCCATATCTATACTTGTCATATAATTTCCTACAAAGATTCTACATATCTTGATATTTCTTTTTGCTAACTCTGCAGTAACAGAGTTATTGAATAAGTATAACTCTTGTAATGGAGTTCCTCCAAATCCATTGATTAATAATGCAATCTCCTCATTGCTATTACTATCAATTTTCATATCCTTTAAAATAGCTTCTACAATTCTTTTAGCCAATTGATCTGCTGTAGCTATTTTTTCTCTCTTAATTCCAGGCTCTCCATGGATGCCAATACCAAATTCCATTTCATCCTCTGCTAATTGGAAAGTTGGAGTCCCTTTAGCTGGTACCGTACATGATGAAAAAGCAAAACCTAAACTTCTAACATTTAAAATAGCTTTTTCAGCAACAGTCTTAACCTCTTCTAAAGATAAACCTAATTCCGCTGCAGCTCCTGCTATCTTATGAACTAAGACAGTTCCAGCAACTCCACGACGTCCTACAGTATATAAACTATCTTCAACTGCAATATCATCATCTACTTTAACATAATCAACTTTAATTCCATCTTCGCTTGCTAAATAAGCTGCATTTTTAAAGTTCATCATATCACCACTATAATTTTTTATAATTAGTAGCGTTCCTTTTTCACTAGCTGTTGCTTTTATAGCTTGATACACTTGGATTTGTGATGGTGATGCAAATACATCTCCACATACTGCTGCATCTAACATTCCTTTTCCAATAAATCCTGCATGAGCTGGTTCGTGACCACTTCCACCACCACTTATCAAGCTAACTTTCTTAGGATTTATTTTTTTCTTTTTCATTACTTTATATTTTTTTACAAACTCTAATTCTGGATGAGCCATAGCTATTCCATTGCACATCTCCATTACTAAAGTTTCTGGTCTATTTATTATCTTTTTCATTAGTTACACTCCTCTTTTTGCCTTGTATTCCTTACCTATTCTATCTGCTGTTATAATCGCGGCTGCTACAGCTTCTATAGTTATTGGGAATGGCATAGAATGGATTGATTCTTCTTTGATACATGCTTTTTTAGCAACTTCCATAAGTTCAGTCTCTGTTATGCTGTCAACTCCAATATCTGATAAACAAACTGGTAGACCAACTTCTAAGCAAAAATCTAATACTTGCTTTAATTCCTCAGTAGGTGAATTTTCTAATACTAATTGGGCAATAGTACCAAAGGCAACCTTTTCACCATGGAAGTATTTGTGAGTTCCCTCTAATATAGTTAATCCATCGTGAACTGCATGAGCTCCAGCCAAACCACCACTTTCAAAGCCAAGACCTGATAAAAGGATGTTTGCTTCAATAATATTTTCTAAAGATTGTGTAACTAAATTGCAGTCTGAAGCAGCTTTTGCTTTTGATCCATCTCTAAGAAGTGTTTCATAACATAACTTTGCAAGAACTAAAGCTGTATTAGTTCCTTTTGCCTCACCACATACTCCTTCTCTATATCCACAAGGTAGACCTGCATTTACATTGGAATATGAATTTGAAGTTGCTCTTGCTTCAAAATATGTTGACAATGCATCTCCCATTCCTGAAACTAAAAAGCGAGTTGGTGCCTTTGCAATTACTGTAGTATCTATTAAAACCACACTTGGATTTTGTTTAAAGTAAGCATAGTCATCAAAAGCTCCCTCTGGTGTGTACATTACTGCTGAATGACTTGTAGGTGCATCTGTAGCAGCTATAGTTGGAACTATAATCAACGCTTCCCCTTCTGCAACACATTTAGCTGTATCAATTGCCTTACCACCACCAAGACCAATTGTGCAAGCACATTTGTTTTCCTTTGCAACTTGCTTTAATCTTGCTACCTCTTGTCTAGAACATTCTCCTTGGAAAGAACTTTCCACAAAAGTAATTCCAAACTTTTCACTAGTTTTATCTAATTTATCCTTAACACGTGCGACGTCATCTTTATGTGCTATTAATAGAGCTGATTCTCCAAAACTTTTAACAAAATAACCTAAATTTAAAATTTCATCTTCACCTTGTACATATTTAGATGGGCAAATAAATGCTTTTCTCATAATAATCTAGCCTCCATGATTAATCTTATTAATTATTAACATAGATTCATTGTAACAACGTTTACATAGAAATGCATTGAAGAAATATGACACAAAATTACGATTTAAAATCGTATTTTCTTGTCATTAGAATCAATTATTGTACTTTTATTCTTTGCTAAATGTTAACTAAGTACTCTTAAACAACTAAAAAAGAGGTTATTTAAAAATGTCTATCTCATCTTTAAACAACCTCTTACACATTATTACTGTTTACAATATTTCCTATAAAGGAATGGCGTTACCCCTTCATACTTTTTAAATATCTTTATAAAATATCCTGCTTCGCTAAAACCAAGTTCATCACTGATTTCATTAATATGCATATCAGTTTCCTCTAATAAATGCTTTGCCCATTGAATTTTTAATTTAGATACATATGCTGAAAAGTTTTCTCCAGTCTCCTTTGTAAATAACCTACTAAAATAGCTTGGGCTAATATGACAAAGCTTAGACATTTCTTCAAGTTTAACATTTTCACTTTTATGCTTATAAATATATTCTATGGCTGGTTTCAAAGTTTTATTTACTACAATAGCGTCTTCATTAGTTAAATCTTTTTCTTCAATATAAGCGTTCAATATAGCATTTGACATTTCCCTTTTGGCATGTTCAATATTTTTTGCAGTGTAACCCGCTAAAATAGTTGAATCTAGCTCTGAGTGATTTTTTACAGTGCTTTTATACATATCTGAAATTAAATTCTTCTCTAAGGCTTCTTCTACTAAATAGTTGCACAAGGAAAATAACATATTTGCAATGTTTTTTACTTCCTCATAAGATAAAACTGGTAATTCATCATAATACTTTTTTAAAGCATCTATAGATTTTTTTGCCGCTAGATTTTGTGATGGCATTACTATTTGCTCTAATCCCTCTGCAATATTAGCGTCAGATAATTTCACTTGACCTGCCATAACAGCTCCAATATATTTACCATCAATGATTATCGGAATAGCTATATCTATAATATTAAAATGACACAAATATATATATGGCTCATTTAAACGCACTGCCTCAAGTCCACCTCTTGAATCACACTTTTGACAATAATTCGCAAGCTCTAGATTATCTCTCACTGCCCTACAAAACATATTACATCCACTATGTTTTGTAACAGGATTTCCTTTATAATCAACAACGATTATCGCAACCTTTGTAACTACTGAAAGAGAATCTTGTAAGTTGATCCATTTTTCTAAATCTATAAGCTTACTCAAATTCAAATTATCTTTTATCAAAGTTTGTTATTCCTTCCCCAGAATCATATGTTTTGTATCTTATTTTTCTTTATTTAAAATCCTTGGATTTCTTTGATACTATTATATCCATTAGATGAATTTTTTAATAACTAATATCAACTAAAACTTATCACTATTACTAATTGATCTAAAGAAAATTGTATCATAACTGATTAATTTCAAAAATAATAACAGCTGAATATAATTTGGAAAACCTCAAAGATTATTCTTAATTAAAAATGTACTGTATCTAGTACCATTAGATTAATAATCTTTGCTAGTTCCTATTAAGTACATAATCCATCTGTTTGCACCCAATAACAGAAGCAACTGAACTACACTTTGCTCTCAATAAATAAAATATAGTCTTATCCTTGATCCAACTTAAGGTTTCAAAATTAGCTTGTCCCTTACTTATGATAAGATCTGCTTTTTCGAATTCCCTTATAAATTCACTTGAGCAGTCCTTTAGTATGGTTCCTTGGGCTGAATGACCATTGTCAATGACTCTTACTAAATCTACGATACCTGTACTTATTGCGTCATCTATAGTTGCATCATTGACTATTGGGCCTCCCTTTACCACATAAGTAACTTTACTCAATGGAAGATTCTCTAGAAGAAATTTATCAAATATTATTTCACCGGCATTGTCAGCTATATACATAATATTCTTCGCCTTTTTTACTGCTTCTTTTAGAGCATTTGCTCCAACACCAAAAATTTCATGTTTGATACTTTCCTCAACAGACTTAACAACCTCAGCTTGATCTAGATTTAGTCCAACTGAAAAATCTATAATATTCCCCGCAATAGCTAATCTACAAGCCATATCAAAGGGATCTTCTGCCTTATCTAGCCATCTTTCATCTATAATTTTGTCATAAATCCTTTTAGCAATTTCATTATACTCTTCTTTCAATCTTTTGTATGGATCATCAATATTAGTAATACTTTTGGCATGTTGATGCATTCTATAAGCTATTTCAGGAGCTGTTTCATTGAAATCCATAGTTCCTAATTCTTTCAAAGACCTTTTTATTATTTCCTCTTGCATCGTTATATCGCTTGTAGCTTCTTCTGATATCTCCACTGCTTGTCTAGCAAGACACTGAATGCATTGGCGTGATATTTTCATATAATTTCTCCTTAATATATCTTTATTCTATTGTTTTTCAATACAACTTTATCCACCTATTTTTTGATAATCTTATTCTCTTAATATATAAGTTTTAATAATGAAACTACATTTAAAGTTCTATTCTATAGCCACAAAGCTTAATAAATTGTGAATCAACTTTATTACAATATATATAGCTTCCCATTAAAAATTCATGTTGATTTCACAAAAGGTATATATAGAAACATTATTGAACCTACCTTTCAACTCTAAGAATCCAGTGATAAATCAATATACCCTGCTTTTTATTGTAACATATATATTATAACGTAATTTTTATATAAGTTTCAAAATTGAACTTATATAAAAAAAACACTATACTTAATAATGATAAAATATTAATTTGATGCCTAAAAGTAGAAACTACTAGATTGAGGGGTTTATATATGAGAAAAAAAGATATACTTGAATTAAAAAAACGCTTGAAAAAAAATCATTGCACCTTCACCAAAATGTGTGGCTGCTATGTTAATGGAGAGAAACATAGTATTTTAAAATTTAGAGAATCTTTTCTGAACCTAGAAGAAGATGAATTCTTTAAATACTTAGAGATTGCTAAAAAAGTTATGTCTGGAACTATTGGAAATAATATTCTAGAGCTTAACTTTCCAACAAATGAAGATCATGTAAATGAAATACAAATTTCTCTTATGCAGCTTAAAAACAGCAAATTGAAAGACGATGCTCTCCTAGATGATTTTTATCAATCTATTATAGATAATTATGATTATACCGGTAACTTTTTAATACTTGTCTTTCACGATGCTTATGATGTTATTACTAAAACCACTGATAATGCAAAGCTAGATGAATCTGAAGAAGTATATGAATATTTATTATGTGCAATATGTCCTGTTTCACTTTCAGAGCCTGGTCTTAGATATTTTGAAGAAGAAAATACGATAAAAGCACGTATCAGAGATTGGGTAGTTGATGCCCCAGCTAATGGCTTTATATTTCCTGCTTTTATTGATCGTGGCTCGGATGTTAACGCCATCATGTATTACACAAAGAATCCAAAGGATACACATCCTGAATTAATGGAAAGTGCTTTAGGTTGCTATTCGAGACAAACTGTTACTATACAGAAAGAAACTTTTCAAGCAATCATTAAAGATTCCTTTAGTGCTGATGAAAAGAAAGCTGATAAAATCTTTATGGAAGTACAAGAAAACTTAAGTGCTATGATAGAAGAATATAACGCTATATATGATGATACAGATTCTGATCCTATAACCTTAACAAAGAAAGATATACAAAATCTTTTAACAGAAAGCGGAGTTCCTGAAGAAATTACTGCTAAAATTGAAAAGTCTTATGTAGAAAACTTCGGTGATGATCTTCCTTTAGCAGAAAACTTAATTGATGCAAAGGCACTTAAAGTAAATGAGCAAAGAAGAAAAGAAGAAAACCTTCTAAAACAAGTAGAAATACTTGAAACAAAACTTCAACAAGTTAGACAAGAAGCTGCTTTAGATAATGCAATCAACCTGCCTACAGAAGTTACTGAGGATAACGTAGTTTTAGAGGAAACTTCCGAAACTGATTTAACAAAGGAAGATTTAGAAACTATTTTACACGAAACTATAGATATAAATTCAGAAGATAAGGAAAATGCTCCTAATTATGATGTTATAGTTCAAGTAAAACCAGAAAAAGTACCACAAATAAAATCTCAAATTATTGATGGCCAAAAATGCCTAGTTATTCCTATTAACGAAGATGAACAAACTAGAGTTAATGGCTTAGATGATTTAATTTAACCCGTTGTGCTAGTTAAATACGCTGGCAATACTTACAAATAGAAAAACTCCAGCATATTTGCTAACCTATCATTAAAAAACACCACTAATCTAATGATAGGAGGCTAACCTATATGCCAGAGTTTAATAAAGATTCTACCATAACAATAAATGACTTAAAAGATTTTATTGTTGTCACTTATGCTAAATCTTCCTGTATTTGATTCTTTATGTATTCTTCTATTATCTTTTTGTTTCTTCCAACTGTATCAACGTAATAGCCTTTACACCAAAATTGCCTATTCCCATATTTATATTTCAAATTTGCATGCCTGTCAAAAATCATCAATGAACTCTTACCTTTCAAATACCCCATAAACTGAGAGACACTTAACTTCGGAGGTATACTTACAAGCATATGTATATGATCCTTACATGCATTTGCTTCAATAATTTCTACTCCTTTATGTTCACATAACTTTCTAAGTATTACCCCTATATCCGCTTTTATTTTTCCATATATGATTTGTCTCCTATACTTTGGTGCGAAGACTATGTGATATTTACAATTCCATTTACTATGTGCTAAACTACTATTATCCATTACGGATATACCTCCTTTGTACTTTTGGTTGTGGTCGGCAAACCTACTACCATTTTACATTGGAGGTATTCTTTTTTTCTACTCATCGCTAGAAGCTTTTTAGAACCACAGGTAAAACCTGTGGTATTCGTAAAACAACAAAACCCTTGAAAACTAGCGTTTTCAAGGGTTTGCAATGGAGGCGCCATCCAGATTTGAACTGGAGAATAAAGGTTTTGCAGACCTCTGCCTTACCACTTGGCTATGGCGCCATATGGAGCGGAAGACGAGATTCGAACTCGCGACGTTCACCTTGGCAAGGTGACGCTCTACCACTGAGCCACTCCCGCAGTTTTTGGTGGCTCGACCAGGAATCGAACCAGGGACACGAGGATTTTCAGTCCTCTGCTCTACCGACTGAGCTATCGAGCCAAAACTTTTTTAAGTTAAGAGTTAATTACGATGATTTCTTTATATTGAAGAACTTATCACAATTCTCTAAAACTTATATGGTGGGAACAACAGGGATCGAACCTGTGACCCTCTGCTTGTAAGGCAGATGCTCTCCCAGCTGAGCTATGCTCCCATATAATACAAGATATATTTTAATATATCCAAAAATCATTGTCAACGGTTTTTAAGGAATTTGTTACTAAAAAATTAACGATCTTTCTTGGTAATATTATCGATAACTACAATAACTTCTAATAATCCACCTTATAGTATCAACTTAAACTATAAAGCTGATATCCATTAGATTACCTTACTTTGACAACTTATTTTTAAAAGAAAACCCCTAGAGAAATAGTAATTTAATTCTCTAAGAGTCTTATAAAATTTTCATATATTACATGTTCAACTATTCTACTTTGCTTCTTCTATAAGTTCTTTTATATCTTCTGGGGTAAAACTATAATTTGTATTACAATAATGACATTGAACATTCTCAACTTTGTTTTCATTATAGATTTCTTCAAGATCTTTTAATCCAATACTTACTAGTGCTTGTTTAACTCTATCTCTTGTACAATTACAATTATAGTCCACTGTAGTTTCTTCTAATATCTTAAGGTCCATATCTTCAAAAATTTCTTCTAAAATTTCTTCGATAGTTTTTCCTTCTTTTATTAAGGTAGTTATTGGTGGTAAATCTTCTAATCTATATGTGATTAAGTCTGCTAAAAGCGGATCAGCATCAGGCATCATTTGAATGATGAAGCCACCTGCTGCTGAGCATGATAAATCTGGTTCTACTAAAACACCCACGCCTACTGCTGAAGGAGTTTGTTCAGAAGTAGTGAAATAATAAGCTAAATCGTCTCCTACCTCACCTGTATATATAGGCACTTGACCTACATAAGGCTCTTTTAAGCCTAAATCTCTAATTATTACTAAGCTTCCATTCTTCCCTACAGCTCCACCTACATCTAATTTTCCAACTGCATTTGGTGGCAATTCAACTGTTGGATTACCTATATATCCTTTTACATCACCATTTGGATAAGCCACAGCTACAACATTTCCCGCTGGCCCTCCACCGTTGATTTTTAAAGTTAATGCTTCTTTTTCACTCTTTAAATTGGAGCTCATTAATGCAGCAGAAGTTATTAATCTTCCTAAAGTTGCACTAGCAACACTTGATGTATTGTGAATTTTTATCATTTTATTTATCATTTCAGTAGTTGTCGCTGCTATTATCTTTACCGAGCCATCTTTAGCTGTAGCTCTAATCATTTTGTTACTCATATAATCCTCCTACTTTCCAATTACATATACTATTCTTTCGCAAGTTTCATCTATTTCTGCTTCAGTATAACTGTTTAATTTTTTATGTATTTTAAGTCCTGAATTCTCTATGATTTTTTCAAGAAATTCTTCGCTATAGGCTCTTTCTCTATGCTGCTCATCGAATCTCACATATCTCTCATCATATTCTTTTATGAAAAAGGTTAGGTACATGTCCACAATATCATCTTCAAAAACATTTTCCCAAGTATATACAACTTCTTCATTATCAAAACTAAATAGATTATTTCCAAGGATTGTACTTAATTTATAATATGAATTTATATCAAAAATAAATAAACCATTATCATCTAAATATGAATTTATACCTTTGAAGAAATTCTTTAAATTTTCTTCTTCTAATATGTAGTTTACTCCATCTAAACAACAAGTTATCAAATCAAACTTTTTATCCAAGCTAAGGCTAGTTATATCTTGGCATATGAACTTAGGTTTATATCCACCGTATGACATCTTGTCTCTTGCCAATGTCAGCATATCCTGAGATAAATCCACTCCATATGTTACCTTAAAATTCTTAAATAATTCGTAAGTTAAATTACCAGTTCCACAAGCTAAATCCAGATAAGAATTTCTTTTTAAATTCATCTCTTCACAGATGTTCATTATAATTTCTGCCCATTTAGAGTAATCTACATCTTCATTTATAAGCTCGTCATATATTTTCGCTAACTCCTTGTAATACTCCATTAAAAACACTCCAAATCCTCGTTAATCTCATTACTATTATAGCTTTAATTCGAAAGATTTCAACTCTAATCTTCTCTTTTGAGTATTTCTGAGTTTTTAGGAAGATTCATTTCCTTTTTCTTTTTTGTCATTAGCCCACCTATACGCCCTGTTTCTTCAGCAGTAAGACCACTCCAGCCCATCTCATCTACTTTATCTGAAAGACCTAATTCTTCAGCTATCTCATATTTTATTTTTTCTCTTATCTTCTCCATTTCGCTTAACTCTCGGTTAGTTTTTAACTTTGCTTTTATTACCTTTTTTAAGGGTGTATTACTCATACAAAAACCTCCCCCTATTTTTATTCTCACTAATATTCTTTACAGCAAAAGCTTTATTATTCATCTATATACAATAAATTTTGAATAAATTTTCCTTAGAATATTTTGTATTTTTTTATATATAAGTAATTATTTACTATTTATTGAAATATAATTATAATAATATCTATTAATAAAGTTTTTTTACCATTATCGCATTGTTCTAATTGTTTATTTGCGAATTTATCATATATAAACGAATTTTCATATCACTTTTAGAACAATTGTTATTTCACCAGAAAGCATTTTCCTTTTTTTGGTGTTAAAAAGCGTGGTTTTTTAGATTTTTTTTGAAAAACTCTGAAAAAAACTACTTATTTTATTGTTTTTAAGATGTTTTTTTATCAATAAAATTATATAATATACGTAGTATATTTTAGGAGGTAATACAAATGGGATACAATGTAGCAGTGGTTGGTGCCACTGGATTAGTCGGAAGCAAGTTCATTGAAGTATTACAAGAAAGAAATTTTCCTGTTGATGAGATTTATTTCTTTGCTTCAGCTCGTTCCGCTGGAAAAACACTTAAATTTAAAGATAAAGATGTATTAGTAGAAGAATTAAAGGAAGACAATATAAAAAATAAAAAGATTGATTTTGCTCTTTTTTCTGCTGGTGGAGATACAAGTAAAGAATATGCACCTATATTCGCAAAATATAATATGACAGTAATAGATAATTCTTCTGCATGGAGAATGGACCCTACCGTTCCACTTGTAGTTCCTGAAGTTAACCCTGAGGATATTTCATGGCACAAAGGAATAATTGCAAATCCAAACTGTTCAACAATTCAAGCTGTAGTTGCATTAAAGCCACTTAAAGAGAAATATGGAATAAAAAGAATCATTTATTCCACATATCAAGCGGTTTCTGGTGCTGGTGTTTCTGGTGTTGCTGATTTACAAAATGGGACAACTGAAAAATTCCCAAGAAACATCACTAACAACGTTATTCCTCATATTGATGTATTTCTTGATAATGGATACACCAAAGAAGAAATCAAAATGGTTAATGAAACAAGAAAAATACTTCATGATGATGATTTAAAGGTTACAGCTACAACAGTAAGAGTACCTGTATACTTTGGACATAGCGAAAGCATAAACGTTGAGCTTAACAATGCTTTTGAAATTGAAGATATCTTCAATCTATATAAAACTGCTGAAAATGTTGTTCTTATGGATGATATTGAAAATGCTGTATTCCCTACAGCACTTGATGCTGCTGGCAAAGACGAAGTTTTCGTTGGTAGAATAAGAAGAGATTTCAGCGTTGATAATGGGGTTAACCTATGGGTTGTAGCAGATAACATTAGAAAAGGTGCTGCTTCGAATGCAATCCAAATTGCTGAAACTATTATTAAATCAAAGTAGAACTAACCTACTTTAATAGGATAATTTAAAAATTGATTTTATTTAAAGATTTCCAATTTGGAAATCTTTAATCATCTTAAAATTAGCATACTTGACTATACTTGATATTCTGCATAAGCTCATTAGCATAGGCAGAATATCAAACTATATATCAATAACTTAAAATTTGCCAGAGACTATTCCCTAGTTATTAATTTTTCTTGTTTAAGATGATAGAGGAAACTCAAAATTAAAAAGGAGATGAGTATATGAGTATATTCAATGGTTCTGCAGTAGCTATTATTACGCCTTTCACCGAAAACGGTGTTGACTATAATAAGCTTGAAGAACTTATAGAATTTCATATAACTAATAATACCGATGCTATAGTTGTTTGTGGCACAACTGGTGAAGCTTCAACTATGACGACAAATGAAAGAAAATCTACAATTAAGTTTGTTATAGATAAAGTAAATAAAAGAATACCAGTTATCGCTGGTACAGGTACTAATAACACACAAGCATCAATTGAGATGAGCCAATACGCTGAATCTGTAGGTGCAGATGCTTTATTAGTAATAACCCCTTATTATAATAAAACATCTAGCAAAGGACTTGTTGCTCACTTTAAAGCAGTTGCCCAAAGTGTTAAAACTCCAATAATGCTTTATAATGTTCCATCAAGAACAAACATGATTATTACAACAAGTCATTTATCTGAACTTAAAGATATACCAAATATCGTAGCTATAAAAGAAGCAAATGATAAATTTGATCAAATTGCAGAAATCTTTGCTCAGTACGGTGATAGATTTGATATTTATTCTGGCAATGATAATCAAGTAATTCCTTTACTATCTTTAGGTGGAAAAGGTGTCGTTTCTGTAATTGCAAATATTCTCCCAAAGGAAATGCATGATCTTTGCACTTTATATACTTCTGGTAATTGCAAAGAAGCAGTAAAGATTCAATTAGATATGATTCAATTAATTAAAGCTTTATTTGTTGAACCAAATCCAATCCCAATAAAAACAGCTATGAATTTACTAGGCTATAATGTAGGTAATTTAAGACTACCTTTAACAGACATGGAAGATAAAAACCTTCAATTGTTAAAAACTGCTTTAGTAGATTATGGTTTTAAACTTTAGGAGGTATAAATATGACTAATATTTTATTAATAGGTTGTCTTGGGAAAATGGGCAAAATGGTTACTGAAATTGCAAATCAAAGTAACTATGCAAAAATCGTAGCAGGTGTAGACAGGCTACCAAGTACAGATGGTTCTTTCCCTGTATTTAAATCACTAAAAGATTGTAATGTACCTTTTGATGTTATTATAGATTTTTCTAGACCTGACGCATTAGATGACTTACTTAGCTATTCAAAAGAAAATCTAAAACCTGTAATTTTATGTACTACTGGCTATACAAAAGAGCAAGTGGATTTAATTTCAGAGGCTAGTAAGGTAGCTCCTATCTTTAGATCTGGTAATATGTCAGTAGGAATAAATGTTATTAATAATATTTTAAAGAATATATCTAGCTTCTTATATGGAGATTATGATATTGAAATAATAGAAAAACATCACAATCAAAAGGTTGATGCACCAAGTGGTACTGCCCTTTTACTTGGCGATACTATAAGAGAAGCTATAAAAAGCGAAACTGAATATTGCTTTGGTAGAGAAGGAAATCACAAGAGAGAGCAAAAAGAAATTGGTGTTCATGCTATTCGTGGTGGTACAATTATTGGTGAACATGAAGTTATTTTTGCAGGTAACAACGAAGTAATCGAATTAAAGCATACAGCTTTATCGCGTGAAGTTTTTGCTTCTGGAGCTATAAGAGCTGCTGCATATATGAAAACTAAAACTGTTGGCCTTTTCAACATGGATGATGTAATTAACAATAGATAATTATATAAAGAATAGCTAGTAAGCATGTCGTTAAAACAACTGACATCCCTACTAGCTATTTTTATTTAGCTTTATCAAGTTCACTTATAAATTCTTCTAATCTATCTAAAGAAATTTTTAAGGTTTCCATATCCGCTGCATAAGATAATCTTATGTACTTATCACTCTTTTTACCAAAAGCAATACCTGGAACCATGGCTACCTTTTTTTCCATAAGTAATCTTTCGCAAAATTCTTCACTTGGCATGTTAAACCTTGCTATTGAAGGTAATATATAAAAAGCTCCTTCTGGCTTGTTTACGTCCAGCTTCATATTTATTAACCTTTCATAGACATAGTCCCTTCTTCGCTTAAACTCTTCCCTCATTTTCTTAGCTTCTACAAGGCCTTCATTAAAACCATAATGAGTTCCATATTGAACCACTGAAACTGCACAAGATACCATATACATATGTACTTTTACGATAGCGTCCATAAGCTCTTTTGTAGTACAAATATAACCAAGTCTAAAACCAGTCATAGAAAAGACTTTAGAAAAACCACTTACATATATAATTTTTTCTTTTATATCTTCATATTGAGCAATTGAAAAGTAATCTTCTTTATAGAAAATATCACTATATATTTCGTCAGTGATAACAACCATATCATTAGCTTTTATTATCTTATGTAATTCCTCTATAACACTGATATCAAGGGTAGCACCTGTTGGATTGCTTGGATAGCATAATACCATAGCCTTAGGCTTATGTTCCTTTATAAGAGCTTCTAGTGCCTTTATATCTAATTGAAATTCATCATCTAAAGGATATCTAATTACTTCCACCCCTCTCATTTTACCGCAATTCTCATAAGCAGGATAAGAGATTTCTGGTATTAATAATTTATCTCCAGCATTTAAAATTGTAGTGAATACACAAGTTAATGCTTCACTACCTCCTACGGTTAAGCAAATCTCTTCTTTAGAATAATTTATATTAAATTTTTTTAGGTACTGAGAAATATCTTCTCTTAACTCAATAATTCCTGGATTTGCAGTGTATTCGGTCTTATTTTCATCTATTGCTCTTTTCACACCTTCTTTTATTGATGGTGGTACTGGAAAATCTGGTTGCCCTACTGTCAAAGATAAAGCTCCCTCTACTTCTCTTACTTTATTAAAAAACTTTCTTATTCCAGAAAACTCCATATCCTTTGCATTATCACTAATATATTTACTCATGAGCAGCCTCCTAAATATTATTTTCTTCATCTTAATTGATTTTACCACATTTGTACTTTATAATTAATAAATATGAGATAATAACAAAAAATTTGTTATAAATAAATATTTTTCACAATGGAGGTTCTTATGAATTACGATTTAACTAACCCTTATGAACTAGCACGTTACATAAAAGATGCTAAAAAGACTACACCTGTAAAGGTATATGTAGATGGAAATATAGATGGTGTTGATTTTGGTACCATCGAAAATTTTGGTGCTGATCCATTCCATGTTTTATTTGGAGAAAATGCTGAAATAATGAGCTTTTTAATGGAACATCAAAGCAAAATCAAGAAATTTAAAGTAGAACAAGATAGAAGAAATTCAGCAATCCCTCTTATCGATATGGTTGATATAGATGCTAGAATTGAACCAGGTGCAATTATAAGAGATAGAGTTAAAATTGAGAAAAACGCTGTTATTATGATGGGCGCTGTTATTAACATCGGTGCTGAAATAGGCGAAGGAACAATGGTTGATATGAATGCTGTTGTTGGTGCAAGAGGAAAACTTGGTAAAAGAGTTCACCTTGGCGCAGGAGCTGTTGTTGCTGGAGTATTAGAACCACCAAGCAAGGACCCTTCAGTAATTGAAGATGACGTTTTAGTTGGTGCTAATGCAGTAATCCTTGAAGGTGTTAGAGTTGGTAAAAATTCCGTTGTAGCTGCCGGTTCAGTAGTTACAGAAGATGTACCTGAAGGAGTAGTTGTTGCAGGTTCCCCTGCAAAAATCATCAAATCTGTAGATGATAAAACTAAAGATAAAACTAAACTTATGGAAGATTTAAGAAAATAGTTCCTATGATAATTTTGCACATTTATTAATGCAAAATTCGTAGCTATTAATTTTGCTGATAAAAAACTAAAAAAAGCATGAGCAAATTTTGCTCATGCTTTTTTACTTATATAATTATTAGGTTATCGTCGTCACTTTTTTCAATTTGTTCTTGATCAGTGCCTGTCGCTGTAACTCTTTCCATTTTGGAAATAGAAACTTCATATGCAACCTTTTTTATAACTTCCTCGTCGCTAACCTTTTTTTGATACTCTCTACTCTGAATTCTTCCCCAGACTCTTATGTTATCCCCTACCTCTAGACTTTGACAGAATCTTGAATTTCTACCCCAAGCGATTGTAGGAATATAATCAGATTTATTATATGCCCTGTTAACAGCTAGTAACATATCAGCAATCTCCCTACCAAAAGGAGTTGTTCTATAAACTGGTCTCTTACATATAAATCCATCTAAATAAATTATGTTTGGATTTTTACTCTTTTCTAAGCAGGGTTCAATCTTCCTAGCAAATACTGTTAATACTAATCTGTTTGATCCATCAATGAATTTGTTATAAGATCGTAATTGTCCTTCTACAGTAATATCATTTCCTATTGATAAGTCCAAACCTGTCAATAATCTTTCGGATACTGTAACCGCTAAAGCATCCTTAGCATCACTTAGCCTTGGCACGTCTAGCATAAAGGTATAAAACCCTTCCCCATACATTACGTGACTATAAACCAATTCACTAGTTATGGTCCCTTCTAAATACAATTTGTTGTTGAGCATTATTTCGTCCATCTTAACCCCTCTTCTCTCAGTTCTATATATTTTTTTTTATCTCATATCTCCCAAAACTAAATCTAAGAAATACTTAATAGAAATTCCCCTTTTTTATTATAATACATTTTTTACCTATTATACAACTATTTGATTGAAATTTGTTTGCCTTCATCGCTAATTTTATAATTATTTTTATAAATTAGCTGTGAAATAGTTACAAATTCGTAACCTTCTTTCTTCATTTCTATTATTGAATTCTCCAAAGCTACAGGCGTATCCTTAGCTCCATTATGAAATAAAATAATAGACCCTGACTTTGTTTTACTCACCACCTTTTTAAATGCTTTATCACTGCCAAGATTTTTCCAATCCAAACTATCCACATCCCATTGAATACAATAATGATGCGTATCTTCAATAACAGAGAGGGCAAAATCATTATAGGAACCATTGGGCACCCTAAGAAGCTTCGGTTTTTCCCCTGTAATCGAAGCAATTTTAGCATCACAATCTGCTATCTCACTTATTAAAGTCTCTCTAGTCAAGTTTACAAAATCCTTATGCTTATTTGAATGGTTACCTATTTCATGACCTCTTAAGTATATCTCCTTAGCATCATCATTAAATTCATCGATCCATTTTCCTATAAGAAAAAAAGTTGCCTTTATTTCATATTTATCTAATATATCTAGTATCTGCTTTGTATTTTCCTCTCCCCAAGTGGAATCGAAGGTTAATGCAATCTTTTTATCATTTCTATCAACTGAGTAAATTGGTAGCTTCTTTTTACTGTTTGAAACCTTTAGTACACTTCCACTAAGTATGTACATCGTAGAAAAAATAATTAAAATAAGTGCGGTAATAATAGCAAAAACTGTGATAACCCTCTTTTTCCTAATGATTATTACCTTCATTCATTACCTCCTCTCTCCCATATTTCTAATAAATTTATATTCTTAACAATCCATAGATATGAATATTTTTTTGACAATCTTTAGATAAAATTCTCCTACTATAGGCTTTTTTTATGGTATAATCAACATTATATTATTATTTAGGTGATTTATAGCCTTTAGTAATCTATAAACTTACCTCTATAAATAAGTACTTAATTATTTTTTAAGGAGGAGTAACGTGTTTAATAATGAAATAGACTTAGCTGAAAATAAATTATTACTTCTCTATACACTTAGAGAACTTAAAATACCTGTATCAAGAAAAATCCTTACTGAAATAATTCTTCAAAGTAGTTACCTAAATTATTTTATACTTCAACAGTATATTTCTGAACTTGAAGCTTCTGGCTTCGTGGATAACACTAAGGAAGATAACCAAGCCAAATTAGCTATTAATAAAAGTGGAAGAAAAGTTCTATCTTATTTTGAGAATAGAATTTCACCTGAAACGAAAAAGCTCATAGATGACTTCATACAGAAAAATATAGATAAGATTAAAGAAGAAATAAGTGTTACTGCAGATTACACTATTGAGAATTCATCAAATTATACTGTATCTTTAAAAGCTACAGAGAATAAGATTACTTTGATAGATATCAAGATTTCTGTTGCTACTCAAAAGCAGGCAAAGGATTTATGTAACAACTGGAAGAATAATTCTTCCCAATTGTATAATAACATTATAAATATTCTTACAAAAGATCATTAGGCTAGTATTATTCCATTGGCTTCTCCACCAAGGAATATAGCCTTTTTATTTTCTTCTTTTAATTGAACTTTTAACAATGATTTTGAAAGATGTTCATTTATATATATGTGTTCATTTATTTTAAAGATGTCCTTAGGCATACCACCTACCATTATTCTACCAACCTCTATTTTAGTATTTATATCAATAATTCTTACACTGCCATCACCATAGCATGATACAAATAAGTAATTTTTATAGACCATAATATCTAATGGTAGTTGTCCAACAGGAATTCTCTCAATTATCTGCTTACTCTTCAAAGAAACAATACTTACTATACCATGAGAGTCACCAGTAAAATTACTTTCGCAGACATAAAGAAGATCTCCAACCATAGAAAACCTTACCTTTATTGGATTAGCTCCAACTATGATTTTTAAATAATTTTTCTTATCGTTTACATCCATAATAATAACCTCATCACTTAAAACATTACATATAGCAAGAATTCCTTTTTGTTTGCAGAGTTCTATATATGATGGACAGTTCCCTAAAGGTATGATCTCTACTATTTCCTTATCGATTAAATTAAATTCTACTAATGTATTTGAATCAGCACAAATAATATATGCCTTATCACCAAAGACTTTTACATCACAGCAAGCAGAACCAATGTAATAAGTTTCCATAAGGTGAGGTTTTCTCTTTTGTATAATAGTTATTGAATTATCATATAGATTTGACGCTATTATGCTCTCCTTATAGTCGCATATTGAACAAGGTCCATAAGTTCTATTCTGATTACATAAACTAATCTCATCAACTATCTGTAGCTCATTATAGTCTATAACATGAATAGTATCAGAACTTGTATTAGCTATATACATATTTGCTTTTTTCATCCCTTACTCACCTCCTACTCCATAATATGAAACTCTTAGTATTTAGGTACGTTGACATAAAGAAGTTATTAAAGTATCATTAATTTCGTGTAGATAGATCAATAAATCTTCGACTTATTCATAATTTATTCTTTTGTATTACTTAAACAGTAATGATCTTATTAATGAATAAGAAAAACTTGAGATTACTTACATATCAATGAACTAAATATTTTAAACTTAGGAGGAGAATTTCTATGTATAATTACAAGACTAAGGGAGTATGTTCTACAAATATTTCTTTTGATATAGAAGATGGTAAGGTGAAAAACGTTACATTCACAAGAGGTTGTGAAGGAAATTTGCAAGGTTTATCAGCTTTAGTGGAAGGCATGGAGGTTAATGAAGCTATAAACCGTCTTCATGGAATTAATTGCGGTAGAAGAGGAACTTCATGCCCTGATCAACTTTCAAAGGCTCTAAGAGAGGCTATAGGCTAAAAAGCATTAGTTCTAAAGAGGACAATCCTAAAAACAATAAAATCAAAGCGTGTGTTCCAATGAATAATATTAAGCTAACAATTTGGAATAGCATACTGCCAAAAGAGTAAGGTGTAAAAAGATGCCTTGCTCTTTTTATTGTTTCTATGCTAATACAAATTAAGTTTTAAAAGGAACTTTCCAAGAAAGGACAAACTTATAAAATTTCGCTATAATTAATGAATTTTTTTGTACAATTTGTAGATACGTGCATATCATAACATTAGGTAAAGTTTAAGAACATTATTTTCATTACCTATATTGGAGGGAATATTTAATGAGTGATAATAACGCAATAAATATAGAAAATTCAAACATTTCTGAATGTGCCACCTCTTGTGGTGACCTTAATCGTTGTGCAAAAGTTTCTTCTCAATTCGTACCATTAACTGAAGATTTTACTGTAGCTCCTGCAGTTATTCCTGCTGGACCAGTAGTTCTAAAACTTCCAGTTGTATTAGCAGAAACAAATATAACAATTCCTGTTGAAGCTATTATAACATTAGATAAGAAAGTAATTGAAATTAAAAGAATAAAGAAAAACGTATTTTTAACTCAAGCTCGTCTAATTCCAAATTCAGCTACTGCTGAAAGACCTTATAGTGGAATATTATGTGTATCAGGTTTTGTAAGAAAGAACATTGAATACGCAACTGAAACTTGCAATACACCTGGAACTGTAAACATTTGTGGAGATATAAGACACTGCACAGTTGAAGTACCTTTTGATTTTACTACTAGAGTTTACTTTGCACCAAACAGAGTTCCTATTTTCGAGCCAAATACTACTCCTTATGAAGTTGAATTCTTTACAGATAAATTAAAATCTTGTGATACTTGTGCAGATCCAGTTATTGGACGTAACCCTTGCGACCAAAGCTTTGCATTTACTGAATACTTCAACGAAAAACCTTTTGTTGAATTAGTAAGAGCTGACATTGCTGAAGTTGATATTCACAAACACCCAATTTCTAGCTGCAAAAACCCTGTTGACCAATCTTTCACACAATTAACAGAGAAAATTATAATCAATTTAACACTAAAAGTATTACAAAAACAACAGGTAAGAGTTACAGCTCTATAAAAATTTGAGCTAATAATTTTGAAATTAACTATGTTCTTATAATTTTTAGTTAATTACTAAACACCACTTTACAGACCTAAATCTTATTTATCCAGGTTTGGGTCTGTTTTTAGTCGGATTTTTTACTTTATATGAGCTTTTATCTTTTCAATAAATTTATTATTTTTTAATGAGATTCTTCACTTAAAAGGAGGATAAATATTATGGTTAGAACATACTACTCAAGAGTAAATTATGATGAACAACTAAAAAAACAATATCTAGATGAATTTCTTAAAAGAAAACAGTATTTAGAGAACCTACAAAAAAAACAGTATGAAGAATATCTTAAAAGAAAAGAATATGAGGAACGTCTTAGAAGAAAAAAATATGAAGAATTTATCAAAAGAAAAAAAGCTCTCATGGAATCTGCTAAACAAAGTAGGCTTTTAAATTACTATAAACCAGTATTAAAAAAAGAACCTATTTCTTCTAGTAACCAAGATAAATCTCATAAGGTTCATATCCCTAAAGAACCTAACAATACCAATAACATTAATATTATAAATGCCAATACTAGCACTAATAATACTGCTACTAGTATTAATACTAACATTACTACCAATATTGATACTAATAAACAAAATCAATATATAGAATCTAAATACGAATCCCCAAAAAAGACTTATAAAAGATACCATTACAATAATATTGAGAAAAAACACATAGATAAGAGTAATATTGAACTTTGCGAAACCAAAGTATCTTCAGAAGCACTCCCTCTCCAAGCAAACTTTCCTTATACTTCTGAAGTAACCAAAGGTCCTATAACAGTAAAAATCCCAGTAGTGTTAACAGAGTGTACCATTACTATAACCCTAGAATCTATTATAAAGCTTCAGGATGCTGTATCAGAAATCAAGCAGGTAAGAAAAAACGTCTATTTAGACCAATGCAAGTTCATTCCAAACTCTGAAGCTGTAGAACGTAACACTGGAATACTATTCTTAGGTGGATTTATTAGAAAAAATATAGAATACTCCACTAAGGAATGTACAAATAACGGTTCATTATGTGGGAGAATAAAAGATGCATCAATTGATATTCCATTTAAGTGCACTACCAGAGTAAAATTGAATACCCTACCAAAACTTAAAGAAAATACTTTTGAAGAAGAGGTTGAAATCATACAAAATTGTATTACTAGCTGTGACTTATGTGAAAAAACTCTTATAGGAAAAGATTTTAGAGAAAAAAACTTTAGATTGCTTGAATTCTTTAATGAAAAAATATTCTGTGATTTAATTAGTGCTGAATTTATTGAATCTGACATTCTTGAAAATCCAATAGAAAAAGATTGCACACTTCCTTTGAATCAGACCTTTCATGATATAAAAGAAAAGGCAGTATTATTGATGACAATTAAATTAACTCAAGCTCAAAATGTAGAATTGCCTAAATAGATCCTTGAATATATGAAATTTCTTATGTAAATAGTTTTCTATAATAGTTATTTTTATGGTAGGAGATTACTAAAGCGACCTCCTACCTTTCTAATAAATGTTTCAAAATTAACTTATTTATTCAAGGCTTTTATATAGATATCTACAATTTCATTTACGCACTTATCTATATCAAACATTTTTTCACACCAAACTCTTCCCCATCTACCTATTGATATACGTCTATCCATATCCATTAAAAGATACCTAATATCTCTTACTAAATTTGTAACAGTTGGTTTTTCAAGAGCATCATGGTCTCCAAAGTACATATCCCATTGAATATTTTTTCTACTTTCAGATACAATTCCTATATACCCCTGATTACCTACTGCAATTACAGGCTTTTTACACATCATTCCTTCTAGCGCAACTCTACCTGTTCCAATTATAATGTTGCTGTTACGATAATATGGTATTACATCCACCTTAGCCCCCATCATATGAACAACTTCTTTCTTCGCCATCTCATTAATGACTTGTGCTTCCTTTTCTAAGTTTTCTCTTCCAGGACCATCGCCAATAATAATCAAATGCAAATTACCAAATTCCTCTAAAACCTGTACAAAGCTAAACAATAATACGCGTGCCGCATGAGTCTTATTCCAGTCTAGTCTACTACAATAACACAATACCCCTGCATTCTTGGGTATATTAAGTTCCTTACGTATATCTACTTCCACTGGAGAAGTATTTACATAGTTCTTACTAATTCCATTTGGAATTACAACAACTTTATCTCCGCACTTATCACCAAGTTTATTATGAAGCATTTCTTTAACAGGTTTACTTACAGCAATAATCCTAGTGGCTTCAACGCAAGTAGGATAGAAGATATTATTAGGATAGAATAATCCATGAATGGTAACTACATATGGTATTTTGTACATTCTGTAAATTTCACTTGCAAGCTGCATACTGGCAAACAAATGACAATGAATGATATTTATTTTTTCTTGATCTATAATATCCTTTGCTGCTTTTATCATTCCAAATTTTTTCTTATTCGATATATAATCACTATCTATAGGTATCTTAATAACCTTTATTCCATAAGACTTCATTATGACTTCCATAGGGCCACCCGAAGTCGATATAACTACATAAATCCCCATTTCTATCATTTTTCTAGCAATATTAAGAATGTGAGTTTCTGTTCCACCAATATTTAAAGCGTCTACCATCATCAAAACTCTTAATTTGCTGTTTTCATTTAACTGATTTTCTTTTTCTACCTCTAAATTTAAATTCTTATAAAACTCCTTGTATTTAAAATAATTTCTAATAGAATTATCTTTAAGTAATTTAGCTGTATATTGATCATATTCTTTTTGATTTACAATATGGTAAGCATTTTTATGCCTTCTATAAGAATACAGAATTGTGTTAACCTTTTCCACAGGACTTAATTTGATTAAATCAAGTAATAACTCCATTTGATCATCAAAAGGACCTGCTTTATTCTCTTGAAGAGCTTTGTCCAAAATTTCTTTACGAATCATTAACGTAGGGAATATTATTGGTAAAAAGCCCACAATAATTGATTTTTCTATATCATCATTGCTTTTATAATAATTTTGGATTCTCTCTATAAAAATACACTCTTTCCTTAAAGACTGGTCTCTTGTAAAACAGGAGATAAGGCAAGACACCATACCAAGTTTGGGATTTTCATTTAAATGACTTTGCTGAATATACAAACGAGTAGGTAAACTTATGTCATCGGCATCATGCCTTACGATATACTGTCCTTTAGCTAATTTGTAGCCTTCTGCAAAAGCTGAGGCTATTCCATGATGTTCTTTTAGACCAATTACTTGAATTCTTTTGTCTTGTATTTTAGATATTTTTTCTAGCGTACTATCCTCTGAAGCGTCATCAACAATTATCAATTCCCAATTTGTATAATTCTGTTTAATAATACTTCTAATACTTTCTTCCACGAATTCTTCACAATTATAAACAGGCATTATTACACTAATCAATGGTTTCATAAACTCACCCCCTTATTGGAAATACAAAATCTCTCTAAGATTTTGTACCTTGTATCCATTATTTAAAAGTCTATATATAAATTCAAAATCCCATGCACCTTGCATCAAATTATTGAAACCAGCAGTTTTATGAATCTGATCATATCTTACCATCAAAGTGTTTATATTTACGCAGTTAACATACTCTGTAATATAAGCATCCTCAATTTTATCATCATACCGGATCATCGCTCCTCCTGGTTTGCAGTTTGTACCTACAGCACTGTACATAAAGTTATTCTTTAAAAAGTCCACTTGCTTTTGTATTCTCTCAAAATGACTTCTACCTTTATCATCATGAAAAGCTATATATTCACCTCTTGATAAATAAGCTCCTGCATTATATATCCAAGGAAAATCTACTGATTTTGGAGGTTTAAAATATAACAAATCTTTAATCTTACTATCAAAAGAATAACTTCTATATTGCTTATACCAGTCGTTAACTACTTTCTCAGTACTATCAGTAGAACCGTCGTCCACTACGATAATTTCAATATTTTTATAAGTTTGATCTCCTATGCTCTTTAAAGCATCCTTTATGGTTTTCTCACTGTTTTTAACTGGAACTACTACACTTACAAGGTCATCAACAATTTTTCTCTTTTTAAGCACATCAATATCTTGCTTATGCCTTATTTGGCTGCTCATAGATCCTGTATGCTTTCTTACATAGTGTAACTCCTCTTTTATATTTTCAACAATGAAATCATGATTTACTATATTATTAACGAAAAACATATCATTACCAACAGGTATAGCTTTAAAACATCCGATAATCTCTTCTAAAATGGCAGCACGAAACATTAATGTCCCATAAGCAACACAATGCCTTAGATATTTTTTATAATTTTTCTCTATGTGAGCTGAATTAAAACTTAGCCACCCACTTCCAGGCTTACTCTCTAAAATATTATCTTTAAAGGTCCTAAAACCTGTACCCACCATAGCAGTATCAGGATGTTCATTAAATAGTTTTACTTGCTTCTCAATTTTTTCTGGATAGCTAACATCATCGGCATCATGTATTACAACAAATTCTCCAAAGGACATCTGGAAACCAATATTGTAAGCCCATCCTGCACCAATATTTCTTGGAAGTTTTAAATAAATAAAATTTGAAAATCTATATTTACATTCTTTATACCACGAATTAACAAGCTCTTCTGTGTTATCATCTGAAGCATCATCCATAATAATAAGTTCTATATTGGGATATGTTTGCTTTTCTATTCCCCGAAGAGCATCTACTAGAAAACGACCATAATTATAAGTAGCAATTACAATGCTTACAATTCCTGGCTTCCTATCGCACATTTTCATAATTGCAGCTTCCTCCTCCCCTAGTTTTATTAGCCTATCTTTCTAATGATACTATATGGTTTTCCTTGTATATTGGTGTATAATTATAGGCCAATTTAAAATATTCGCATTACTAGTTATCCCTTCATATAATATAGTACTAACTAATGAGCGAGGGATGAGAAATGTGGCTTAGTGATAAAAAAATTTTAATTACTGGTGGTACAGGCACCATTGGAAAAGCTTTATTAAACAGACTATTGCTATATGATATTAATCATATTTATATATTTAGCCGTGATGAACAAAAACAAGAATCAGACCTTTATTACTTTAAACAAAACCCAAAGGTTTCTTTTATAATTGGTGATATAAGAAATTATGACAGCATAAACTCAGCTCTAAGAGGAGTAGATATAGTTTTTCATACTGCGGCTATGAAAATTGTCGGTATTTGTGAAAATAATCCCTATGAGTCCCTTACAACAAATGTTATAGGCACTGAAAATATAATAAAAAGTGCCACCTTAAATAATGTGGAAAAAGTCATATTTACTAGCAGTGATAAGGCTGCCAATCCTACTACCGTAATGGGTATTGGAAAACTCTACAGCGAGAGGCTTATATCTCAAGCTAATTACCTTATGGGAAATTCAACAATTTTTACAACGGTTCGCTTTGGAAATGTATTTGGTTCTAGAGGCTGTGTCCTCGATTTATTTAAAAAACAAATACAAAAACAAAATTTTCTAACTGTTACCCATCCAGCTATGACTAGATTTATATGTACAATTGATGATGCAGTGGAACTTTTAATAAAAAGCAGTGAAATAGCTATAGGCGGAGAAATAATAATAAAAAAAATGCCAAGCATTAAAATAGTTGATCTTGCTGAAGTATTAATAGAGTACTTAGCTCCAAAATACTCAAAAGATCCAAAAAATATTGGAATAAAAATCACAAAAAAACAAGCCTCTGAAAAACTTTTTGAGGAACTTGTTACAACTCACGAAGCAGAAAGAGCATTTGAATTTGATGAATATTACTCTATACTTCCTACAATTATCTCAGATAGACAAAATATTTTTAATTTATCAAAAGGTAAACCAGTATTAGGAGAAATATCATCTGATAATGATGTTCATCTTACAAAAGATGAACTTTTAGCTTTTCTTATTAAAAGCCAATTAATATAAAGGTGGGATAATATGAATATACTTGTAACTGGAGGTGCAGGGTTTATAGGAAGGTGGGTAGTTAAACGTCTTACTGAGGATAACCATAATATCTGGATACTAGATAACCTTGCCAATAGTTCAATAGATAATATAAAAGATTTGCAGTTTAATTATCCTAACATTACCTTCATAGAAGGAAGTATTATGGATACCAATCTTCTTGAAACTCTTTTTATAAATAAATTTGATATATGCTATCATCTTGCAGCTTCGATTAATGTCCAAGATAGTATAGATGACCCAAAAACAACTTTTGAAAATGATGTAATAGGAACCTTTAATGTTCTACAGCAGTGCAAAATAAATAACACAAAATTTGTATATATGAGTACTTGCATGGTATACAGTAAAGCATTAAATATAGAAGGTATTTCTGAGAGTCACCCTACTTGTCCAGCATCTCCATATGCAGCAGCTAAATTAGCTGGAGAAAATTTAGCCTTGTCCTATTACTATGCTTATGGTCTTCCAACAACAGTTCTTAGGCCTTTTAATACCTATGGTCCTTATCAAAAACAAAATAGTGAAGGCGGGGTAATTTCAATCTTTATTGATAAAAAACTAATGAATAAGCCACTAGCTATATATGGCGATGGTAAGCAGACAAGAGACTTTTTATATGTAACAGATTGTGCTGATTTCGTAGTCGAAGCCGGCTATTCTGAAAAGACAAATGGCAAAATAGTAAACGCTGGTAGTGGCGTTGACATTTCAATAACAGAACTAGCAAAGACTATAGCTGGTGAAACAGGAACTATTAAATATGTAACTCACATTCACCCACAAAGTGAAATTCAAAAATTGTTATGTGATTCTCGTTATAGTAAGAAAATTCTAGGCTGGAGTCCTAAAGTATCTCTAGTGGAAGGTATATCAAAAACTGAAGAGTTCTTAAGAACTCAACTATAATTGGAGGTGATGTATATGGAGTCAAGTTTTCGTATTGTAGTATTAGCTGATAGCAGCAGACCTTCTGTAGCAATAAACATTCCAATGCTCCGTACTCTACTTTCTAATATTAAGGGGATGTCACTTCAACCAAATTTAATATTTTTTGTTGGAGACATGGTATACGGTGGTTCTAAAGTAAATGAACAATTAGAGGAATGGAAAAGGATTTTTCAAGAATATTATCCTCTTAGTATGCTCTATCCTGTATTAGGAAGTCATGAAAACAATGAAGCTGCTTTTAGTAATGCATTTCCTTACCTTCCTAATGAACAATTACAAAGCTATCAAAGAAGTGTTTACTACGTTGATTATGATAATACTCGCTTTATCATTTTAAACTCAGATAGAACAGCTAAAAACTACAGCTATACCATTAGAGCAGAGCAACGAGAGTGGTTAAGAAACCTCCTTGCTGGCAGTGATAAAAAATATCACTTTGTATTTTTCCATGTTCCTGCTTTCCCTACAGGACATCATTATGGTGAAAGCTTAGATGGTAGTCCAGCTGATCGTAATGCTTTATGGTCCATTCTTGATGAGTATAAAGTAACAGCAGTGTTTGTAGGTCATGAACACAATTATTGCCGCCGTCTTATAGATAAAACTTTTTCTACTAATGATTTCCCAATAAAAAATTCTATCTATCAAATAACTACTGGCGGAGCAGGTTCTTCACTAAATGCACACATTACTAATGCAGAAAATGCCATAATTGGTCCTCTTGGACTATACCATTATTGCGTTTTAGACATAAAGAATAGTGGAGTTTCTATGCAAGTATACGATAAGGAAAACAACCTTATTGATAGTTGTTCTATATATCCATCTACTGTAGACCATGCTCCTGATACTATGACAGATATATTAATTCCTCTTGGTGCATCATGGAAGTATTTTGATAAGGGTTCTGACCTTAAGACCTCCTGGAGAGAGCTTAATTTTCACGATTCTTCATGGCCTTCTGGACTTGCAGAACTAGGTTATGGAGATGGAGGTGAGTCTACAGTTATAAGTTATGGCCCTAATGTTTATAAAAAATATATAACAACCTATTTTAGAAAACATTTTACTATTGGTAATACCTCAATATATAAAAGTTTGATACTTCGAATCCGAAAGGATGATGGAGCTGTTGTATATCTAAATGGTAAAGAGGTGTATAGAACTAACATGCCATCTGGTACAATTGAATACAATACTTTAGCCCTCAACGCTTTAGATGGAATAGATGAAATTTCTCTTGAAAAAGCTATAATCGACACAAGCTATCTTAAAAACGGAGATAACGTAATAGCTGTAGAAATTCATCAAGTAAGCCCTTCTAGTTCTGATATAAGTTTTGATTTTCAACTTATTGGGGATAAACAACAGTCCACTCCTAAAGTTCTACAGTGAAAATATAGAAAGCACGGAAGATATACATTAATAATTTCTTCCGTGTTTAAAAATATCTTAAATTAAATAACTATCTTTCTTATTAATTCAAAAGCTTCCGCGTAACTGCAGCCAACTACTATACCCCATCTTTTAGCAGCCACCTCTAATCCCTCTAAAGAGCGAGGATGAGGATATCTACGCAATTCTGATTTATAACATTTCATAGCTTCCATTTTATCCTTTATTGTTCTTTCGATATTAACAAAATAATTAGGATTAAACCTATCTTTATTTAGAAAATTCCATTCTGTAGCGGAAAAAGTTTCAAAGCAGTATATTTCTCTAACTGGACAATCCTCCATTGGTCTTGTAGCTGTTTCAACTGCTTCAAAGGTTATTTGATGGTCAATATTTAAATCTCCATAATGATGTGTAAAAATAATAGAAGGTTTAATTTGAGATACATATTTTTCAACTAATTTAACTATGTTAAGTAGCCCCTCTTGGTCGAAACTGTTATCGGTAAACTTACAAAAGAAAGTATCTTTATATCCTATAAGTTTATTTGCTAATAAACTATCTTGATGTCTTTCCTCAATTTCTTTGTCTACCTGGCAGTTGATATTATCGTGCCTAGAAGTAGTACCATCAGATAAAATCAATGAATAAACTTCATTCCCCTCATTAATCAATCTTCTAATCGTACCACCACAACCTAAAATTTCATCATCAGGATGAGCTGCTATTACTAAAATCTTTTCCATTACAACTGCCCCCTTACCCTTAGATTCCCAAAATAACAAATTAAATATATCTGTTTCAATTATAAAATTAGTCTATGCACACTAAATTTATTCAGTTACATATACTAATTATTGTGAGTAATATAACTCCAGTTGTATTATCCAGAACTAATTTTTCAGTGTAATTGACTCTGTGGCTTTTACACCTATAAAGGAAGGATTTATTATGACTGAATACAATGTTTTAGTTACCTCTATTGGAGGTGATTTAGGTCAAGCTGTATGCAAAGCCTTGCGTGGCTCAAACTATAACATAAAAGTCTGGGGAACAGATTGCAATAACTATCCACTTCACCCTCTATTTTGTGATAGCTTTCACGTTATACCTAAGGCTGAAAATACATTATTTACAGAATGGATAAATAAATTTGCTTTTTATGAATCAATTGATTTGATTTATCTTTGTAGTGAACCAGAGCTTTTTTATATATGCGACAATTACCATGAACTAGATGATAATCTTAAATGCCGTATGGCTATACCCTCACTTGAAGTAATCAATCTTTGCAGAGATAAATATAAGACAATGGAATTTTTAAAAAATAACAACTTTCCTTCCCCACATTCAGTGGTATACGATAATACCATTTCACAAAATAAGTTATTAAAGAATTTTAAATATCCTTTTGTATTAAAAAAGATTTGTGATTGTGGTTCGAAGAATCTTCACATAATTCAAGACCCAAAAGAATTAAATAACATTAACAATCTAGACAATAGCTATATGATCCAAGAGTATATTTCTGGGATTGAGTATACAAACGGAGTATATAGAGATTCTTTTACAAATGAAATACATGTAATTACCCTTGAAAGAACCTTAAAAGATGGCAGAAGTGATACTGTAAAGGTGATTTTTGATAAAGAAATAGATGATTTATGCAAAAATGTCGCACTAAAGCTAAATATAAGTAACTCCATAAATATTCAATTAAGAAAACAAAAAAATTCCCCGCCTTATATTTTTGAAATTAATCCAAGATACTCTAGCACAGCTTTTATGAGAGCGACCTTTGGCTTTAACGACGTTATATATGCTTTTGAAAATATTGTTCTTAAAAAAGCTATTACACCACCAATTATAAAAACTGGTGAAGCTTATAGGTATCTAACAGAGTATTATAAGTTCTATTAAAGAAGGTGAAAATATTGAAGCATCCATATATACCTTATGGACGTCAATGTATCGATGAAGAAGATATTCAAGCAGTAGTTGAAGTATTAAAAAGTGATTATCTAACCACTGGGCCCAAGATCCAAGAATTCGAAGAAAAAGTTGCAGCTTATGTAGGCTGTAAATATACTGTTGCCATAGCCAATGGAACTGCCGCCCTTCATGCTGCCTGCTATGCTGCTGATATTAATACAGGTGATGAAGTCATTACTACTCCCTTAACATTTGCAGCTACCTCCAACAGCATCCTTTATCTTGGAGGAAAGCCTATATTTGCTGATATCAACGCAGATACTTATAATATAGATCCTCAAGAAATAGAAAAGAAAATTACAAACAAAACAAAAGCACTTATAGCAGTAGATTTTGCAGGTCAACCAGCAGAATTATTTAAAATAAAAGCACTAGCAGAAAAGCACGATTTAATTTTTATTGAAGATGCAGCTCATAGTCTTGGTGCTGAAATAATGGATTCAAAAAAAACTTGGCACAAGGTTGGAAGTATAGCTGATATGACCACCTTCTCCTTCCATCCTGTAAAACACATTACAACTGCCGAAGGAGGAATGATTTGTACAAATAATCCTAAACTCTATGAAAAACTCCTGCTCTTTAGAAGTCACGGTATCACCCGCTCCCCAAAGCTTCTTATGGATAAAACTCATGGAACTTGGTTTTATGAACAACAACTTTTAGGTTACAATTACCGCTTAAGTGATATTCAGGCTGCCTTAGGAATTTCACAGCTAAAAAAACTGGATACTTTTATTAAAAGAAGGCGTGAAATAGCAACCATCTATAATAAAGCTTTTTCAGAAAATTCTTTTAGAGATAAAGTTACTATTCCTTTTCAAATAGAAAATTCAAAATCCTCCTATCATATATATATCTTAAAATTGAAGCCTTCATCTATAGGGAAAAACAGAAATGAGATATTTAATAAACTTTCAAACTTAAACCTTGGAGTAAATGTTCACTATATTCCAGTTTATTATCATCCATATTATCAATCACTAGGCTATTCAAAAGGAATTTGTCCAATTACAGAAAAAATATATGAGGACATTATCACAATTCCTCTTTATCCCGGCATGTCCGATGAAGACGTGGATTATGTAATAAAAAGTATAAAGGAAGTGTAAGGTATGGATTATCAAATAAACCGTTTTATTATTGATGTTCCTAAAGGCTATGAAAAATCAAGTACTGATCAATTAGACATGGATTTTTTCTTACAACATGACTATAGAAAAGTAATACTTGGAACAGTTCGTTTTCCTGATGGAAAACCCGCACCTTGCTCTGTAGTTAAGTTTTTTAAATTAAGGAGTGCTACGGCTGACCCTGAAACCTCCTCCAATTTAGAACCTTTAGGTCATGCAATAACCGATGAAAATGGCCAATTTCTTTTAGGTCCTGTGTATCCTGGAGATAAAATTATATTAAAAATACTCTATCTAGATTGCTTTATAAATAAAGCTTCAATACAAACCATAAAAGGTACTCATTGTCCAGAAGATTACAATGAAGACTATGATAATTTAAACTATGAATAATTCAAAATTGACTAAAACATCGATTATTATCCCCTGTAAAAATGAAGGAATTTATGTTAAACAGACTATAGAGTTTTTATATAGAACTGAAGCTAAGTATATATCAACTATAATCGTCATTAATGATAACTCTAACGATAATTGTTGTGAATTTTTGAAAAATCCTTTTAACAAATTTTCAAAGGTAAAATTGATAGAAACTACTGGCATAGGAGCAGCCGCAGCAAGAAATCTTGGGGCAACCTTTGCAGAAAACTCAGAAATATTAGTTTTCTGTGATGCTCATATTACAATGAACCAAAATTGGCTTAATATTCTTTTATCTGCCTTTAATGATAAAAATGTAAGTGTAATTTGCCCAGGTATCGGCCATTTTTCTCCTGCTAGTCCTGCAGGCTATGGTCAAAGCTTTAATGAGAGCTTTGAAACATATTGGCTAAAAAAGCCACTGAATATAAAAGAAGTTCCACTAGTTCCTGGTGGTTGCATGGCTATAAAAAAAGAAACCTTTGATGCAGTAGACGGCTTTGATCGAGGTTTCCATAGTTGGGGCTTTGAAGATGTAGAACTTTCTATAAAACTCTGGCTTTTCGGATATAAAATTTTTGTACATCCTGCTGTTAAAGTTGGACACAAATTTAGAAAAATACAACCCTATGATGTTGACCTAACGGAATTCCATTACAATAAATTACGTATGGCATTTAGTCATTTTAATAAGGAAAGAATCAATAAAATAGTTAGTTCCCTTCATAATTGCTCTAATTTTAAAGCTATTTTAGATAAAATAACTTTAAGTGATACTTATAATCAACGTATAGCTTACTTTAAACGTCGTCTATATGATGATAATTGGTTCTTCGATAAATTTAATATACCCTTCTAAAATAATTTGGGGGTGAAACATTGAAAAATTCAGCGCTTGAACTTCCTAGTAACAATGCTTCTATAGAAGCTACTATAAAAAATATATATATAATAAATGGCTCAAAAACTGAAGAAATCAACAATTGTAAACTAATAATTTCCAATTATGACAATAGTTTAATTGAACTAGTTATTATTATATCTATACCAACAAATTAATATAAAATTATATACTATTAATAACTAAATAACACAAATAGGGTAGCTATTAGTCTTTTCAAACAGCTACCTTACTTCTTCTTTCGTTTCTTTTTCTCCCCCTAATTAATAAAATTTCACCCCTTAAAATCCTTTCAGTTTTCTATTTAAAAGAAATATATTTTCAACCTCAGTACCATTTTCATCATAATATTTTACCTCTGCCCCAGCTATATAGCCTATAGTATTTCTATCAAGGACACTCCCTTGAATCTCTAATAGCTTTTTCTCTTCCATTGGCAATTCTACTACCTTTGTTTCACCATCTCGATCTGCAACGATTTTTACTTTCATTTTTCACCCTGTATAATGAAAATCTCTAACAAATCATTATACCTTTTCCTTTCTAAGTTATTTTCCACTTTTTTATCTAGATTATAGTCTTTTTATAACCTAATTGTGTGCATTTTTAATTATAATAATTCTGTTTAATCTCAAAATAAAACAGGTATTACTTCAAAATACTTTAGTTAAGTATAGAAATAATACCTGTAGTTTATGTTATTTTAAAAGTTTTCTCATATCTCCAATCATATACAATGACCCACTTATTAAAATGATATCTTCAGCCTCTGCATACTCTCTAGCTTTTCTTAAAGCTTCCTGATAGTTTTCTTCATATTGGCAATTATCATTAACCTTCTTTACAATCTTCAAGAGATCTTCTCCAAGTTCTGCTCTTTCACTATTTGGAGTAACGGTTATAATTTTCTTTGCATCCTTTGCAATAACGTTGACCATATTATCAACTTGTTTATCTGCTAAGATTCCTAAAATCAAGATTATGTTTTTATATGAGAAATATTTTTCTACACTTTCTTTAAGCCTAATTATAGCATCTATGTTATGAGCTCCATCTATAACTGTTATAGGATTATTATTCATAATCTCCATTCTGCCCTTCCAGACAACAGTTTTTAGACCAGCACTTATGCTTTCCTTAGTAAGGTTGTAGCCTTGTTCTTTTAGCTTTTCACAGGCTGTAACCACCACTGAAGTATTTAGAAGCTGATGGGTTCCTAAAAGCTTTAAATCAACTATATAATTGTCTTTATAAGTGTTTATCTCTATTTCTTGAGTTAGAGTATCATTAATTTTATTTACTTTTCTAAATTTAGCTGCGTCTTCTTTAACAATAGTCATAGGAGCTTCCTTTTCTTCTGCAACAGCTTTAATCACTTGAAGAACTGAAGCCTTTTGAGGGTATACTATCAGCGGAATACTTTCTTTTATTATACCAGCCTTTTCGAAAGCTATCTTCTCTATGGTATCCCCTAGTACATGCATATGATCAAGGCTTATAGACGCTATTATAGATAAAATAGGATTTATAACATTAGTAGCATCAAATCTTCCGCCAAGTCCAACTTCTATCACAGCTAAATCAACTTTTTCTTCATAGAAATATTTAAACATAGTAGCTGTAATTATCTCAAACTCAGTTGGTTGTTCATAGCCTTCTTCTAACATCACCTTTGCGGCATCCTTTACAAATGATACAACCTGACAAAGTCTTTCCTTTGGAATATTACAATTATTAATTTGAATTCTTTCTTCAAATTCTTCTAAAAATGGCGAAGTGTACATTCCTACCTTGTAGCCTGACGCAACTAAAATATTAGTTATCATGGCAGTAGTAGAACCTTTGCCATTTGTTCCTGCAATATGAATTGCTTTAATATTTTTATGAGGATTTCCAAGCAATTCTAGTAATCTTTCAACTCTTGAAAGTCCTAAATTAACCACAAACTTAGCAGTATTATGAATATAGTCCATTGTTTCTTGATAATTCATTGGTTCTTCACCTTCACTTTTTTTATATCATATATAAGTTCCAATAGTATTTCTACATCAAATCTATATACAGTTGATAAAAGAATGTAGATTTTTAATCGGAACATATACTATGAAATTTATATTTTCCTCTTTAAAATTTTGCATCTTCTTATATTATATTGCTTTCAAATATCAAATTAGACACATATAAACTATGTGTCTAATTATTTATGCTTCTATTTTAAAGCTGCAATTCTATCAAGAACTGCTTTATGCATTTCTTTATACTTTTCGCCCTTTGCTTTTTCTTCTTCAACTACTTCCTGAGGCGCTTTTGATATGAATCTTTCATTTGTAAGCTTTTTTTCTACTCTATCTATTTCACCTTGAAGTTTTACAAGCTCTTTATTTAATCTTTCAAGTTCTTTATCTAAATCTATAAGATCTAATAGTGGCATGTATAATTCTGCACCTTTAGTAACTGCTGAAACAGCTTTTTCTGGAGCAGCATCTTTTGAATCGATAAATTCAACTTCACTTGCTGAAGCAAGTTTTTCAAAGTAGATTCTACCTTCCTCAAATGCATCTCTTCCTTCGCTTGCAAAAATTACAACCTTTGCTCTTCTTGAAGGAGCAACATTCATCTCTGCTCTTACGTTTCTAAGAGCTTTTATTGCCTCTATTATATAATTCATCTTTGTTTCAATTTCTTTTGAATATAAGCTTTCATCGTATTCTGGCCATTTAGATATAGTTATTGATTTATATTCTGGCTCTAAGTGAAGATATATTTCTTCAGTTATATAAGGCATTATTGGATGTAGAAGTTGTAATCCTCCAATTAACACTTTTCTTAGTACGTTGTAAACTACGCCCTTAGCTTCTTCATCCTCACTCCATAATACTGGCTTTGTAAGTTCTATATACCAATCACAGAATTCTGTCCACATAAAGTCATAAATCTTTTGTCCAGCGATTCCAAGTTCGTATTTATCTATATTTTCAGTTACTTCCTTAACTAATGTGTTAAATCTTGAAAGTATCCATTTATCTGCTACAGAATATTTTGTGCTATCCTTGTATTTGTTTACAAGATCCATATCTAAATTCATCATTACGAATCTAGAAGCATTCCAAATCTTGTTAGCAAAGTTTCTTGCAGATTCAACTTTATCCATCTTGAATCTAATGTCATTTCCAGGTGAGTTTCCAGTAATAAGCATAAACCTTAAAGCATCAGCACCGTAAGTGTCTATAACTTCTAATGGATCAACACCATTTCCTAAAGATTTTGACATCTTTCTTCCATCTTCTGCACGAACTAGACCGTGTATTAATACAGTATGGAATGGAGTTTCATCCATATTATGAATACCTGAGAATATCATTCTTGCAACCCAGAAGAAAATTATATCGTAACCAGTTACTAATACATCTGTTGGATAGTAATATTCTAAATCTTCTGTTTTATCTGGCCATCCTAAAGTTGAGAAAGGCCATAAAGCTGATGAGAACCAAGTATCTAAAACATCTTCATCTTGTCTTAAATTACTGCTTTGGCATTTTGTACAATGAGTTGGTGCCTCAACACTGCAGGTAATTTCCCCACAATCTTGACAGTACCAAACTGGAATTCTGTGTCCCCACCAAAGCTGTCTTGAAATACACCAATCTTGGATATTTTCCATCCAATTATAGTATATCTTATCGAATCTTTCAGGAACAAATTTTGTTTTTCCTCCTCTTACAGCATCAAGAGCAGGTTTTGCTAAAGATTCCATCTTAACATACCATTGTTTTGAGATCATCGGCTCTATTACGTCACTACATCTATCGTGAATACTTACATTATGAGTATGTGGTTTTATCTTAACAAGTAAATTTTGCTCTTCTAAATCCTTTACCATAGCTTTTCTAGCTTCATATCTATCTAATCCAGAATATTTACCATAACCTTCAGAAATAGTACCATTCTTATTCATTACAATAATTTCTGGAAGTTTGTGTCTTAATCCAACTTGATAGTCATTTGGGTCGTGAGCTGGAGTTATTTTAACACAACCAGTTCCAAAGTCCTTCTCAACATAATCATCTGCTATTACAGGAATTTCTCTACCCACTAATGGTAATATCAGTATTTTTCCAACAAGATGCGAATATCTTTCGTCCTTTGGATTAACTGCAACAGCAGTATCTCCAAGTAAAGTTTCTGGTCTTGTTGTAGCTATCTCTACAAATTCATCAGAATCTTTTACAGGATATTTTATATGCCAGAAGTTACCTTCTTTTTCTTCATAGATGATTTCCGCATCAGATATAGCAGTTTGACACTTAGGACACCAGTTAGTTATTCTATTTCCTTGATATATTAAGCCTTCTTCATATAACTTAACGAAAACAGTTCTTACTGCTTTGTTTAAGTTTTCATCCATTGTGAAAGCTTCTCTTGTGAAGTCAGCAGATACACCAACCTTTTTTAACTGAGTTTTAATTCTTTCTCTATAAGTATCAGACCATTCCCAAACCTTTTCTAAGAAAGCTTCTCTACCCATTTCTTTTTTCTTAAGACCTTGCTTTAGAAGTTCAGTTTCAACTCTAACTTCTGTAGCAATACTTGCATGGTCTTCACCAGGAAGCCATAATGTAGAAAAACCTTGCATTCTCTTTGTTCTGATTAGAACGTCTTGAAGTGTATTGTCCAATGCATGACCTAAATGTAAATGTCCAGTTATATTTGGTGGTGGCATCATAATTGTAAATGGTTTTTTATTTTTATCTACCTTTGGGGTAAAGAATTTTTCTTCTTCCCACCATTTATATAGTCTATCTTCGAACTCTTTCGGATCATATGTCGTACTTAATAATTTTTTTTCATCCATTCTTTCTTCCTCCTTTTATCTTACACTATAGGGTTATGTACTTTCATTGAAATAATAAATTAAATATATCACCAATACTTTTTGTAAAAGCAAAAGAATACACTCTTAGTTTAGGGTTACTTTGAACAAAAAAAGCGATGTCAATCCCAAAGGACGACATCGCGCGTTACCACCTTAGTTCCAAAAAGTTTACACTCTTTAGCTCTTATATCTTTAACGGTTTTTCCGTTTTTAACTACTCTAATTTCGCTAAAAATGCTCAAAAGCTACCTTCAAAATCACTACTTTGGAAGATCTTTCAGCCGATGAATCTTCCTCTCTTAAAAGGTTAATCTTTACTCCTCTTTTTCCTCGCATTGGTATTAAATTATATAAATATTATAGCAATAGTTATCCATATGTCAATAAATATTTTAAAAAACCTTATTCTGACTTTAATTCTGAAGCAATTTCTTGTTCAACACCTTTATGGTGATGGACATTTTTATCACTATTAAGCTCTAGGTTTTTGAAGGCAGTAGCCAACATTAATTTAATTCTATTAAGTTGATTTACCTCACTAGCACCTGGGTCATAATCTATAGGCGCTATATTAGAATAAGGATATCGTCTTCTTAGTTCTTTTATTACTCCTTTTCCTGTTACATGGTTTGGTAAACAAGCAAATGGCTGCATACAAATTATATTATTTACACCCATCTCTAAAAGTTCTACCATTTCACCAGTTAAGAACCAACCTTCTCCAGTTTGATTTCCTATGGAAATAATATCTGAAGCTCCGGCTGCCACTTCATGAATTTTCTCAACACCATGGAATCTCTTACTTTCTCTTAAAGCTTTATCCATCGTCTTCTGATAAAATTCTATAACTTTAACTGCTAAATCTGATGTTAACTTTGACATATAACTGAAACCTAAATTCTCATGTTTAAAAGTTGAATCAAAGAAGGAATAAAGCATAAAGCCCATTAAGTCTGGCACAACTGCTTCTGCCCCTTCATTTTCTATTATCTCAATGACGTTGTTATTAGCTGTAGGATGGAACTTTACTAAGATTTCTCCTACTAAACCAACTCTAGGTTTTATAATATTATTTATAGGAAGTTCATCAAATTCATTGATTATATCTACGATATTCTTCTTGAATTCTTTTCTACTTCCATTCATAACATTTTTCTTGGCTATTTCCTGCCACTTTTCATGAAGGGCATTAGCTGAGCCTTTTTCTTTTTCATAAGGTCTCACTCTATATACCACTCTCATGAATAAATCTCCATATATTAAAGCTAACATCGCTTTATTTAGCAACGGTAAAGTTATTTTGAAACCTGGATTCTTTTCTATTCCTTGAGCACTTAATGAAAGTACAGGAACATTTTCAAAACCAGCATCTTTTAGAGCTTTTCTAAGGAATGCTATATAATTTGTTGCTCTACAGCCACCACCAGTTTGAGACATAATTACAGTTGTATTGTTTACATCATATTCTCCTGATTGTAAAGCTTCTATCAGTTGTCCAACAACTATAATAGCTGGGTAACAAGCATCATTATTTACATACTTAAGTCCTACATCCACAGCACTCTTATCTACAGCAGGTAAAAGCTTAAGTTTATATCCGCTAGATCTAAATGCTGCTTCAATTAATTCAAAGTGAATTGGAGACATTTGAGGACATAATATCGTATGATTTTTCTTCATTTCCTTTGTGAACACTATTCTCTCTTTTGTTTGAAGCTTAGTAATCGGTCTAAAAACCATAGTGCTTCTTTCTTTCATTGCTGCTTTTAGTGATCGGATTCTTATTCTTACAGCTCCAAGATTACTTCCCTCGTCAATTTTAATCAATGTATAAATCTTACCACTTTGTTCTAATATTTCTTGAACTTGATCCGTAGTTACACCATCAAGACCACAGCCGAAAGAGTTTAATTGAATAAGCTCAAGGTTAGAATTTTTTGCTACATAAGTTGCTGCTGCATATAATCGTGTATGATAATTCCATTGGTCTACAACCCTTAATGGTCTTTCAATTTCTGCAAGATCTGAAACACTATCTTCTGTTAGAACTGCTAATCCTTCTTGTATTATTATATTAGCAATTCCATGGTTGATTTCTGGATCACTGTGATATGGTCTACCAGCAAGAACAACGCCCTTTTTGCCAGTCTTCTCAAGTTCATCAATAATCTCTTTGCCTTTATTCTTTATATCCTGCTTATATGCTTCATTCTCAGCATAAGCTAAATCTAATGCTTCATTGATTTCTTCTTTACTTATATTAAACATCGAGAATTCTTCAAAAAGATTTTTGGCTACAGATTCTCTATGATTTAAATTAAGGAAAGGATTTTTATATATTAACTCACCAGATCTCATCTCATCAATATTATTTTTAATTACCTCTGGATATGAGGTAACAATTGGGCAATTATAATGATTATTAGCTTCCTTAAATTCTTTAATCTCATAACTCACCGATGGATAGAATATAAATTTTAATCCTTTTTTGATTAGACTCATTATATGCCCATGAGTAAGCTTTGCTGGATAACAAGCTGACTCAGATGGGATTGTTTCTATACCCATCTCGTATACTTCTTTTGTAGATGTAGGTGATAAAACAACTCTAAAGCCTAGTTTTGTTAAAAATGTATGCCAGAATGGATAATTCTCATACATATTTAGAACTCTTGGAATTCCTACTTCGCCTCTAGGTGCTTCTTCTATTTTAAGAGATTTATATCTGAAGGTTCTATTATATTTATAGTCATAAAGATTTAAAGAGGATTTCTTTGAAACAGGAAGTCCTGCTCCCCTTTCACACCTATTTCCTGTAATATAACTTCTGCCATCAGAAAATTTTGTTACTGTCAACATACAATTATTATTACATAATCCACAATGTCTGTGTTCTTTTTCACTAGAAAAAGTTTCTAATTGTTCTTTAGATAATAACGTAGAAATTTCATTTTCCTGATATTTATCTAAGGCTATTAAGGCTGCACCATACGCTCCCATAATACCAGATATATTAGGTCTTATTACTTCCCTACCTAGAGTTAATTCAAGTGCTCTAAGTACTGCCTCATTGTAGAAGGTTCCACCTTGAACAACAATTTTTTTCCCTAGTTCGTCAATTCTTCTAACTTTAATAACCTTAAATAATGCATTTTTAATTACTGAATAAGAAAGCCCCGCAGAAATATCACTTACCTCTGCCCCTTCCTTTTGCACTTGCTTAACCTTTGAATTCATAAACACAGTACACCTTGACCCTAAGTCAACAGGACTTTGAGATAATAAAGCTTCCTGTGCAAAATTCTGAATTTCCATATTTAAAGAATTAGCGAAGGTTGCTAAGAAAGATCCACAGCCGGAAGAACAAGCTTCATTAAGTTGGATAGAATTAATTACTCCGTCTTTTATCCTAACGGCCTTCATATCCTGTCCACCGATATCTAAAATAAAATCTACCCCAGGCAAAAACTTCTCAGCAGCCTTATAATGAGCTATAGTTTCAACTTCTCCTATATCAACGTTTAAAGCATTTTTTATAAGTGCCTCTCCATATCCTGTCACTGTAGCCTTAGCAATAACTACATTTTTAGGCAGTTTGTTATATATATCTTTAATAATATCAATACTTGTCTCTAATGGTTTTCCCTTATTCCCACCATAATAGGAATATAACAATGCACCTTGCTCATCAATCAATGCTGCTTTAGTAGTTGTGGAACCAGCATCAATACCTAAAAATGCTTTTCCACTATAGGATTCTAAAGTCTTTTCCTTTACTTTATAATCTGAATGTCTTTTTCTGAAAATTTCCAACTCTTTTTTATCTTTAAACAATGGTTCAAGTGTATCAGATAACTTTAATTCTGATTTTTTTATCTTACTAATGGAATCTATTATCTTTGTAAAAGAAGTAGTTTGTCCATCAATTGAACTAACAGCTGCTCCATATGCAACAAATAGTTGAGAATTATCAGGGAAAATTACCATATCCTCTGTAAGATTTAAGGTTTCTATAAATCTTTGTCTTAGTTCAGATAAAAAGAATAATGGTCCACCTAATAAAGCAACCTTACCTCTTATTGGCTTTCCGCAAGCAAGTCCACTTATTGTTTGTGTTACTACTGCTTGAAAAATCGATGCTGCTATATCTTCTTTTGCTGCACCCTCGTTTAATAATGGTTGTACATCTGTTTTCGCAAACACACCACAACGAGCAGCTATAGGATATATTACCTTATGTTTTCTTGCAAGTTCATTTAATCCTAGAGCATCTGTTTCTAGTAATGTTGCCATCTGATCAATAAAAGCACCAGTTCCACCAGCACAAGTTCCATTCATTCTTTGCTCTAAGGTGTTTTCAAAATATGTTATCTTTGCATCTTCGCCTCCAAGTTCTATTGCAACATCTGTATCTGGTGCTAACAATTCAACAGTTTTAGTACATGCGATAACTTCTTGAGTGAATGGAATTTTTAATTGCTCAGCTAAAGCTAATCCCCCTGAACCAGTAATTGTAACACTTACTGGGTGATCTTTAAATCTCTCTTCTGCATCTTTTAATACAGCGAAGGTAGTGGTTCTAACATCAGAATAATGCCTCTTATATATATCATATATAATTTTATTATCATTATCTAATATAACAAGTTTTATTGTAGTAGAACCTACGTCAATACCTACTTTATACTTTTCAATCATCAACATCACTACTCCATCTATATTGTAAATCTTGTTCTAATATTAGATTATATCATACTTATCTAATAAAAATAACAGTTGCTTTTGAAAATTAAATATAAAAACTAAACAAAATTTAAATAAAACAGTGACAAATTTAATAGCTGTTTCATATTTATAAAATAGAGTATTATATCCTAAAAATTTGTGATAAGTCGCTTCAATATCTAAACGTTTACTTATAAATTAGAGTAATTTGCTTTTAATCAAAAGACACAGACTGATACCTTTAAAAGGTTTATTTTTCTAAATCCTGTCAATAATTATAGCTATAGTACCTATAGTAGGGAGGAATAAAAATGAATTACTTTAACATGGGTAATGAATATTATAATAAAAATGATTATGCACGAGCGATTAATTTATATAGAAAATCTATTGAAAATAAAGAGAATGAAGCTCCTTCTCTTTATAATTCAGCAGTATGCCATATTAAACTTATGAATTTTATGGCTGCAATTCCACTTCTAAAATGTGCTCTCAAAATAAAAAAAGATAGCAGATATTATTTCAATTTAGCTTACTGCTATTCTCAATTAAAAGACGACAAAAAAGCACTATTATATTTTAATACTGCTTGGGCCCTTGACCCTTTTGATGCAGACTGCGAAAAAGCAATAAACCTAATTATAGAAAGAATAAAAAAATGACCCCTTATAGAAGAAACTGATATATCTTAAATGCTATTTCAGTTTCTTCTAAAGTGTATCACTTCTACCATTGCCCTACTATTTTATCTCCTCTATGATCAATTGAAAAACTTTCACTATCAAAATAATTTCCAGCCTTGCCAAAGGTAGTATCTACATTTATCCATCTCTTCTCTTCCTCAATATAAACTTGATTCCAAGCATGATTTACCCACTTAACACCACTATATCCTTCACCAGTAACTATTCTCACCATGATATTATTCTCAATACAAAAGGCTGTAAAAAGGCATGAATAATCAAAACATACACCTGTTCTAGTTTCATATGCTTCTATAGCTCCAGACTTTACCTTATACTTATCCTTTGATAAAGCATTTGCTTTTTCCTTATCATATTCAATATTTTTACTTATCCAATTATAAAAGGCTTTAGATTTTTCCAATGAATTTGTATACTTAGATGCTAATTCAATAGAAAAATCATCCATTTCATCATTAGATTTAATTCCTTCTTCTAGAGTTGTTCCATTGAAATATATTATCTCATTTGTATCAAAACTAGGTATAGGAAGAAGTTTTCCATCTTTAACAATATCTATGCTTAATGAGTTGTCTAAAATATTAGGTAATTCCTTTGCAAAGGAAGAATTTGAAACTGGAAATATCACTTCCTCGTTTATAATATTATATACCTTTGACTTATTTACATACTCATTAAACTTATCACTAACATTTATGATAGAAATTATATTGAATAGAACACTAATGATAACAGCATAACAAATTCCCTTTGGTATATTAAGAATTGCACCCAAAAATCTTTTGAAAAAAAACGAACGATTTTTTATAGATTCACCAATAACATCTAAAACAGGATATAATATATTTCTATTTATTATTTCCAAAATAAACATAATAACCTGATAAATTATAGTAATAAAAATTATCAATAATACTATATATGTTACTTTAGGTTTACCATCCAAAAACTCCGAAACACTTTTTGGGAACAACTTATCAATAATATTAAAAACACCTTGCTCGTACTTACTAAACATAGATTTCCCATAATATAATCCTAAAAGAACTGCTACAATAAATGTAATATCAACTTCTAGGGCTTCAGTTTCTTTCTTAATACTGGATGCTGAAAATCCCAAAATCAATCCCTTTATTATTGGAAAGAGCAATGCCACAATTATTATTAAAGAAATTGGAGTATAATCTAAGAAATTGGAGAAATATTCAAGGTTCATATTTTATCCTTTCTCTTTGGGGCCTTTTAACAAGAATATATCATTTAATCAATTCCAGCCCCTTTAGTCCGTATTTATTAATTCCTTAACTACAGTTTTAACTTCCTCATAACTGTATCCTCGCCTAATAAGATAATCATAAAGCTTTTTTAATAATTTCATTTTATCTTTTTCTTTACTTATTAATAGATTATATCTCTTTTGTGCTAAAATAAACAATTCTTCATAGGAATTATGTTTTCTTTCCTCATTACCTTCTGCTTTGAAATCCTCTTTAGCAACTACTCTTTTAAGAGTTTCTGATACAATATCACTACTGTAGCCATTTCTAAGTAAAAAATCCCCTAGTTTCTTATACACTTTCATATAAGATGTATCACTATTCTTTAGAGAATCATATTTCTTTTGGGCAAGCTTTTCACAACTTTTTTCCTCAAAGGATGATGAAACTCCATCTAACTCAACATCAATTAAAGCTTCTTCAATCCCCTTTCTCAGTAAGTTATATTTAATCTTTTTCTTCCCTAATTTAGTGCAATTCTCTCTTATATATATCTTAAGAAAATTATAGTCGTCGATAAACTTATATTCTTTCAAAAATTCAATGGTTCTTTTAATGGCATTTTCAGGATACTCTTTGTCTATTAGCTTTTCTGTTATTTGCTTTTCTGTTTTATAAGCTTTCTCAATATATTTAAGAGCAGAATTTTTACACTTTATATAATTATCTTCATCAACTATCTTTTGAATTTCACTTAATTCAGCACTCTTACCACTTTTAAGGTTATGATAATAAACAAGTTCTGTACTGCATGAAAAAGCAAAATCATCATCAATGAATATATTCACTCTATCATTGTTTTTCTTTTGCACCTCTATTTTAGTTATCTTCATACTCATCGCCTTCTTTTGGAACTAAAATGTGTATTGCAGGTTTTGTAAACACCTTAAGTGCTACATTATAAATATCTTCTTCATTAATCTCATCAAGTTTTTTCATTTGATCTATAAATTCTAATAACGGCTCACCATCCAAGCTTTGGTGTAGCATATAATTTCCCACTTCTGTTGAATCTTCTATAGTTGATGCAATAGCTGTTCTAAGAACCTTTTTCATAAGACTTATAATTTTGTCATGAAAAATTATATCTCTATTTTTTATCCTATCAATACAAGTATCAATAATTTTTAAGGCTTCCTCTATATTCTCTTCCGAAACTGATGCATAGATATATAAAGTTTTTATATTATTTGTGCTATTCATCTCAGAAAAAACTTCATAGCATAATCCTTTATTTTCTCTTAATTCCCTAAATAAAATAGAATTTGTGCTTGATCCTAATTTATGTTCTAAAATTTTAAGAGCCAATTCTTCTTTTTTTGTAAGATTATGGAAAGTATATAAATAAACTATAGTTCCTTGCTCTATTTCCTTTTTCTTTGATGTTTTCTTTACAGCTCTGTGGTTCTCAGTTTTTATTTCAATAGCTTTTAATTCTTTTCTAGCCCAATTACCTAAATATTTATATATTAAATTTAAAATTTCATTATGCTCATAAGGTGAAGTAATTGCTATTTCTATATTATTAGGAACGTAATATTCTCCATAAAATTTCATAAGATTTTCTCTTCTAAATCCCTTAACTGTCGCCACCTCTCCAGTGACATCATATTTCAATGAACTATTTTTAAAGGCAATGTCGTGAATTTTTTTATATGAATAATCTTCTAAATCATCATTTATACTTCTAATTTCTGATAGGATAACTTCTCGCTCCTTATCAATCTCTTCATCTGGAAAATTTGAATTAGTTAGCATATCACTTAATAACTCTAGAGACTTTTCTAATTCTTCCTTTAATGCTGTAATTGTATAAACTGTTGAAGTATAATCAGTATAAGCATTATATTCTCCACCTAGTTCTTCTAATTCCTCATTTAATTCCTCATTACTTCTACTATTTGTTCCTTTAAAAAGCATGTGCTCTATAAAATGGCATATACCTTTTTCTTTTTTAGCTTCATATAATGCTCCCACCTTGACTCCTGCATTTATAGAAATCAATTGGCTATCTTTCTTAATAGTTATCAGCTTAATTCCATTTTTTAAAATTTCTGTATTCGTATCAAATAAGTTATGTACCATCGTATCGCTCCTTGCGTAGCCTTTGCACTTCGCCAAATATTGTATCAAGTTATAATTATAACAATTACCAGAGTATTAAACAATAAAAAAGAGTTGCTAAGCAACTCATTTTAGTTATTTCTATATAAAGTATAGTCTATATTAGGGAAAATATTATCTATATCTTCCATCTCTTTAATAAACTTTTCTTCTAATCTGTTCTTTGTTAAGCAATTATATAATTCCTTAAACCTTTCTAAATGAGTATTTACCCTTTTTACAGCGTATTGTACAGTGGTATTATGCTTTATGATGAAAGGCCAGTCTGAAGATTCAGCTAAAACTAACTCTCTCGCAGCTTGAGCTAGTGCTCTTTTTTCTAATTCAGTAGGTTCGTCAAAACTATTTGCTAGCCTTATCATGGACTCTGCTGCCTCATGAAGTTCTCTATATATCCAATCATTACCACCGTTTAACCAAACAGAAAAGTTTCCACTTTCACCCCAACTAGCTGGTGATGGACTTGAGCATTGAGTTACAGGATACATTTCAAGATATTCTTTAGGAGTTGTTAGTTCAAATTCTGTCCAATTGTCAGCTGCATTTCGTATAAATTCATTTAAAAAATCTGGACCTTCAAACCACCAATGTCCATATAATTCTGTATCATAAGGACATGTAATTATCGGTGGCTTATCCATGTAATATGATAGATTATTTATTTGCTCGTTTCTTGAATAAGCGAAATGATCAGCATGAATCTTTACTCGTTCTAGTGCATTTTCACGAACATAATACTCTTTATTTTCTGTATTGCCAGTAATCTTATAGTATTTTATTCCAGTGTCTATTCTTATTCCACTAGGAACTATGTAATCTTTTATATAGTCCATTGGTAATTCATATCCAATATCTCTATAGAATTCTCGATAATTTGCATCTCCAGGGTACCCCAAGAAGCTACTCCAAACTTGATGTCCTGCCTCAACATCTCGCCCAAAGGCTGCCACTCCATTTTGAGTAGCAATAGGTGCTGCAGTACTATACAATGGTCTGGGAGAAGCATTAGAAACACTAGTACTTTCTGCTATAAAGAATTGGATTCCAAGTTCCTTTAAGATAGGATCTAAGCTGTATGTGTAAGCACATTCTGGAAGCCATATTCCCTTCGGCGCATGTCCCATAACTTCTTTATAGTATTCAACACCAATAGCCAATTGAGCTTTAACAGTTTCTGGATTAACAGCTAATAATGGTAGCAGTCCATGAGTTGCAGAACAAGTAATTACTTCAAGTACTCCTAGGTTATCAAATTTTCTAAAAGCATTCATAAGCCTTCTATCATATTTTTCGTAAGTTTTCTTTAATCCCTCAAATCTTTCTACATAAAATTTTGATACACCATTAAGATTTTTATCTTCAGCAGTTCTTATCACTTCTTTGTTTGCAAGCTCTATTGACTTGTTTAAATATTTCATATATCTTTCATTTAAATATTGGTCTTCAAGCATTGCCATCAGTGGTGGAGTTATAGACATTGTAACCTTAAATTCAATTCCATCATTTATGAGCCCATCGTAAACATCTATAATCGGAATATAACATTCATTTATTGCTTCAAATAGCCATCTTTCTTCCATAGCTTCATTTATTTCTGGATGCCTTACATATGGAAGGTGACTGTGTAAAATTAATGATACGTATCCTTTGGTCAAAATTATTCCCCCTTAAAATTAAAACCTGATGTTGGAAGTCCTCGCTTCACTTCTTCTTCAATCATTTTATTCATTTGCTGAAAGTATCTGAGTTGAGATTTTTTTCTATTAATGCAAATATTCTCCACTTCGTCTAATTTTTTTTTAACTCATCTATAGGATTTGGTTTATATTCAGTGGCATTAATATGTTCTGGTGAATCTTGTAGTGCTAATTTTACGTTTTTTTCATCAACGATATTAGAAAAATCTACATACCTAACTGTTGTATCCTCAGCTTGATGATTACGCATTGTTGTTACAGTATTTGAAACTGACACAGGAATAAACTTATCATCAGCAGCAACTCTGCCATATTTTACAAAGACATCGCAAGCATCTCTATCTAAATTTATATACCAATTATCATTGGATGCATCCATATAAATAGTTTGTACTTCTCTTGGAACGTTTCTCTCTATATAAAATACCTTTAAAACCGGTTTAGAGTTTTTCCAACTATTAATTCCATAAATATCTTCAAAACTCTTAATAGTAAATGGAGATATTTTGAAATATGTAAAAACAGTATTATGATTTTGAACAAGTAAAACTATCTTTGTATTTCCATCTAGCATGTATTCACCCCTATTAAAAATATAGTCTAATTTAAAATATATAAAGTTCTTATATGTTTCAAACTTTTCATGATATTATAAGCTTTGTTAATTCTAAAATTTAATTTTCTCGATTTCTTAACCAAACTCTTTATTCTCTATAATTAATATTATTCTCTAACTTTTTAAATTTTCCTTCTTTAAAAACACAGTTTATTTATAAATAATTATATTTTTTTCAATTATTGGTAATTTTATTTAAACGCTCTATTATTATTTCTATATGAATGAAATTATTCCTTTATAATTATTTACTTTTTTTGTAATTTTGTATTTCTTATTCATTTCACAAATATATAAGATAACTTATTAGTTAATCAACTAAAATAAAAATATACGGTTCATTGCTAAAATCCATATAAAAATCTATAAACATATTCAAAAATCACTATGTTCTATAAAGCTTCCCAATTAAAGTATCTATCTCAAAACTTCTATAAGTATAAAAAACTAAATAAAATTATATTCTAAGAAAGAAATCTCTTGATTATTCTAAAAACTACACCACCAACATTAGTTCACTCTAACATTGGTGGTGCATTAATTATATTTTCAAGCTATTTTTATATAAATCAAAGATTTGATCTTTTGTAACAAGTTCTTTTAATTCATTTCTATTAACAACTACCTTATAGGCTCTTTCAGTAAACTGCTTGATATCCCCAAGAGTAATTTCTATTGATTCTGTATGAGCACTTAAAAGTTCATTAAGGTATATTTTAAACTCTTCTATACTATTGAAATCTAAGATCTTTAGCAACTTTAAAACCTTAAAGTTATTTTTATATAACTTTAAATACTCTGTCATTAAAATCCCATTAGCTCTACCATGGGCAATTCCTTTATGTACAGTAAGTTGATATCCTAAAAGGTGAGGAACAGAAGTCCCACTTTGTGCAATTTGCATACCAGCAAAATTTGATGCTAAAAGTAACTTTTCTCTTACTTCCTTTGTAAATGCTCCAACCTTAAGTTCCTCTTTGCATTCCTTAAATAAGCTTAAAGCCTTTTCACCAAGGGCATCACTAAAAATATTAGCTCTACTAGTCAAATATCCCTCAATGATATGAGAAAGAGCATCAACTGCTGTATCAATAGTAACTTTCTCGCTTAAACTTATTGTATATTTCACATCTAAAAAAGCAATTTGAGGGAATACCGGGGTGGCTATTCCTTTTTTCGTACCTGCTCTTTCATCTATTATTATTGCATAAGGTGTAACCTCTGAACCAGTACCAGCCGTAGTTGGGATTGCTATAACAGGATAAAATGGTAGATTTTTTTTAGTGAAAATATCATCAATGCTACATTTACTTTTAACCATTAAACTTATTGCTTTAGCAGCATCTAGAGGCGAGCCTCCTCCAATGGCTATTATAAAATCTATATTTTCAAGTTTTCCAATCTCTTCTCCAATTAATATAGTTTCTGTTGATGGATTTTCTTCTACTTGATCGAAAATACAATACTCAATTTTATGCTTATTAAGGATATCAGTAACATCTTTATAAGCACCACTAATTTTAGCTGAATTCTTTCCTGTTACTAAAAGTGCTTTCTTTCCAAGAGATGCGATTAGTTCCCCATTATTGTTTATAACATTCTCGCCATAAACGACTTTAGTACTCATATAAAACTGCTCCATATTATCCCTTCTTTCAACTAAATATATTATAACTATTATCTATTATATTCTTTTGCAAGTTTTTCAAAGGCAGCAATAGACCTCTTTATCATATCAAACTCAACACAATAAGACATTCTGAAATGTCCTTTATACCCAAAACCAGAACCTGGAACTAATAAAAGATTATATTTTACAGCAGTTTTTACGAATTCAATATCATCTTCAATTAATGCCTTAGGGAAAAGATAAAAAGCACCTTGAGGTTTGACACATTCAAAACCAATTCTAGTAAGATTGTCGTATAAATAATCTCTCTTCATTTTATAATCTTCTACATCAACCTTAGAATCTAAAGAATCTGCAATAACCTTTTGAAAAAGGCCTGGCGCATTAACAAATCCTAAAGTTCTATTACAAAACTCTAATGCTTTTACAAGAGTTTCCACCTCTTCTGTTTTGTTACTTACTGCTATATATCCTATTCTTTCTCCAGCAAGAGCTAAAGATTTACTATAGGAATTAATAATCATTGCATTTTTAAATATTTTAAATACACTTGGCACCTCTGCAGAATCATATACAATTTTGCCATATGGTTCATCAGAAAGTATATATATATTAGACTTAAATTGTTTTTCTTTATCTTCTACTATTTTAGCCATTGCTTCCATAGTTTCTTTTCTATATATAACACCTGTAGGATTGTTGGGGTTATTAATTATTATAGCTTTTGTCTTTTCTATTATTGCTTTTTCAAATTCCTTTAAATTCGGTTCAAAGTTTTCTGGATTTGGTTCAACAACAACTATTTTTCCTTGATGATTATCTGCATAAAAACCATACTCAACAAAATATGGTGAAAAAACTATAACCTCTTCCTCTGGATTTAAAATAGCCTTTAAAGCTACATTAAGTCCACCTGCTGCTCCGACAGTCATAATCACATTTTCTTCTGATAAACTAATACCAGTCTCCCCTTGCATCTTTACAGCTATCTTTTTTCTTACTTCTGGGAAACCAGAATTACTCATATATTTATGAATTCCTTTTTCTCCCTCTGATATATGATGTCTCATAGATTCAATTACTTCTTTAGGTGGTTCAGAAAATGGATTACCTAAACTAAAATCATAAACATTTTCTGCTCCATATAAACTTGAAAGTCTTCTTCCTTCTTCAAACATAGCTCTAATCCATGAAGACCTCTCTAAATTTTTCGCTATCTTGTTTGATATCAATACACTCAGCCCCTATACAATAAAATTTATCTTTAATGTTTGTTAATAAAATATATATACTTATTTTATCACAACTTAAAAATATCTACCATGGAGATTTAAGCTATGATTCTTACGCACCTTTGTTTCATTTGCAACATATATTGGTGTGTTTTGTTGTTGCATATGTTATAATAAATATAATCAGAATTCTTGGTTTCGGATAGAGTCTTCCAATTCATCTGAAACTTATTAATAGAATCCTAAGCATCTTCGATGTTTAGAATTCCTTATCCTGTAGTAAAAATCGTTATCCAGAAATATAACAACCGTCATACTCTAAAAAAGGCAAGTCACAACAAATAAAAGAATGGAGACAAACAAATGACTAGAGACACATTTATCATATCTGCTTTAGAATGCACTTATACAAATGGCACTATTAAAACAAATTTATTAGACAAAGGCTCGAAAAAATTTATTGATATCTTAAATAATGATGGCGATACTGTTGAATTTATTTTTGACATTTCTAAGACAGGATTTTACAAGTTAAGTTTTGACTATTCACTTCCTACTGAAAATGCAGTTCATAGATGTCTTATAAACGATGAATTCTATGGTGATCTTTCTTTTAAGCAAACAGAAAAATTTATTCTATTAAATACTATAACCTCAATTAAGCTTGAGCAAGGAAAAAATAAAGTCACTTTGCTTAGGTCTTGGGGCCACTTAAACTTAAGATCTTTAGTGGTTGATGAAACTGAAGCGCCAGCAGCCTTTAACCCAACTTTTGCTTTAACAAATCCTAAAGCTTCTAAAGAATCTTTAGAACTTATGAACTTCTTTAAAAAAATTCATGGCAAAAGAATTTTATCTGGTCAGCATTGCAACAAATCAACTTGCCCTGATTTTGAATTTATAAAAAGGAAAACTGGAAAGTTTCCAGCAATATTAGGCTTTGATTTATTAAGTTATTCCTCAGCAATTGATACAAAAGAGAGTAGCTGGGATTGTATTGATGAAATTGCCAATAATAGAGGTTCCGTTGAAGTTGCCTTGAAATATGCTAAAGAAACAAACTGTATTATAACTTTCTGTTGGCATTGGTTTTCTCCCCTTCACGGCAGAGATAAAAGTTTTTATACAGAAAACACTACCTTTGACATCGAAAAAGCTCTTTCACCTGATTCTTTAGAATATATGTCTATGATAAAAGATATGGATATGATAGCAGATCAATTAAAATTATTTAAAGCTGCCAACGTGCCTATCCTTTTCAGGCCACTACATGAAGCTCACGGAAGTTGGTTTTGGTGGGGAGCTAAAGGACCAAAGCCATATATAGAACTCTATAGATTAATGTATGATAGATTTACAAACCTACATCAGTTAAACAATTTAATATGGGTTTGGAATGCTACATTTGAAGAATATTATCCTGGAGATGATGTGGTTGATATTAACAGTAGAGATATCTATGGTCCTATGAAAAATTATGGTCCATTAACTTATGATTTTTATGAAACAGCTTTAATACCAACACCAAGTAAGCCAATGGCACTTGGTGAAAATGGCTCCATCCCTAATCCAAATCTTATAAAAGAAAGTAATACTCCTTGGCTTTGGTTTATGACATGGAATAACTTCCTAAACAATGATTATAATGAATTAGACAAAGTCATCGAATTTTTTAATGATCCGCATGTCATAAATCTTGAAGATTTAGATTCTTACTTCCCTGCTAAATACATTTAATTATAAAGACTACAGATACTTTACAAAGTTTTCTGTAGTCTTTTTGTTATCTTAAATCTTTTTATCTAGCTTTTCTTTTAACTCTTTTATCAATTCCTCAAACTTTTTAGGGTTAATTGCTGGATATGCTCTAAGAAGTCTTTTGTGATTAAAGTTAAATTCTCCAACAACTTTATCATATTTTTCTTTAAATTCCTTTAATACTTCCTCTACGTGTACATGAGGAAGTTTCGATAGAATAGTTTCTTTTGAATTATTTACAATCTCTACATATTTAGCTTTTGAATTACTTATAACGCCATCTACATTAGGCAATCTAGATAATAAAGATTCCTTTGAACTATTAAATCTTTCGGAATATTTTTCTTTAGAAACACTTAACATTTCACTGTAATTCTCTTTAGCCTCTTGATACAGGTTTGTTAGTTTTACAAACCTTGCTTTTAGGTTTACAAGAGAAATAATAGTAAGGGTGCAATCTAGTAAAAAGTATATTACTAAACCTAATAAAAAGACATTTCCTATATTTTTAGGAATACCATCTATAATTGTTTCAATCCTTGGATGAACTACAGTGACTAATATAACTATAGCTAACCCCCAGAGTAAAGAAAATCCTAAACATACTCTTCCATGAATATTGAATTTATTATCAGAATAATCCCACCACTTAGAATTAAACATTGTTTCTAATATAAAGCCTACTATGTATTCTAAAATAGATACTAAAATAGTCCCTATTAAAAATGTAAAATAAAGATTTTTTACTGGATACAAAAATCCAATTATCATAATTGCTCCAGTTCCATAAATAGGACAAAGAGGTCCAAAGAGAAAACCTCTATTTATAAAACACCTATTCTTATAATAGGCATAAATCACCTCTGTTATCCAACCCATAAATGCATAAATAAAAAAGAAATAAATGATTTCATAATAATCCACATTAAAATTAGTCATTATAAGCTTCATATATTATCTCCTTTTCTAACAAAATACATATGTTTGTAACTAAGCCAAATGAAAATACATCCATATAGATCAATATTAGAAATTTGCATAAAAAATATTTAACCATACCTATTAATTATCTTTGACAACTTTTTTCTCTTTTAAATCAAAAGACTTAGAAAGACACTTTGGACAACCTTTTTCTTTTAATTGCTCTATATTTAAAAAACCTTTTTTATAGCCAACCACAATTACTTCTCCACATTCCTTACACTGGTAGTTTCTTTCAGTAACCCTAAACTCCCCAGTATATATCTTATCATTAAAGGCTTCTTTTATTATTGGCTCTGCTTTTTCCGTTGTACTAAGCACAATCATTTGTCCTACTCCTCCAATAATTTGTGCTCCTTCATACTTGTTAAATCTTGGTATTATATTTATTATATTTAAACCCATTCTATTAATTAGGTTTTGCATTTCCCAAGTATCCTTTGGCGACTTATTTCCAAAAGAAAAAAATATCATCCTACCAGGTTGTTTTTTTAACGCACTTACACCTCTAGATAAAAATAAATTCATCCCTGAAATCGTATATGGAGGATCAGTAAAGAAAGCGTCAAAACTATCAATCATATCATTAGAAAAAGGCTCTTTGAGATTGTGATGATGGAGAGTAATTCTTAATCCTTCTTTTGAAGCCACAGAACTAATATAGTCTAAAATCCTTTTATCAATATCTGCAACATGTATATCTGCCTTACTATATATTGTATCTTTATAAAGTCGTTTCAAAAGCAATGCCATAGCAACTGTAATGAGGTCATCATCACCAATACACAATATCCTTTTTCCAATTAAGCTATTGTTTTTTAGTGCTAATAATGCTCTTTTAAAACTAGTTTCTGGAGTACATTTTGATTGATCAATAGTAACATCTACTGTTGGACGATTATTTAAGTATTCTGATACTAGTTTAAGTTCATCTGAAAAATCAACTTCCATTACATAATCATCTTCTAATATTCTATTATATAGTTTCATATCTAAGTTCTTGTAACCTAATTGATTTTCTACATAATCTTTTCCCTTTTCTGATACTATAACACCGCCTTTTTGTACTAATATGTCTTCTTTTATAAATTCTTTTTTTATTGCAGTAACTAACGGTATCGGTATCCCTAATTTCACTGATAAATCTTTCATAGAAACAGGTCCTTTTATATAAACCTCAAATAAATAGTTTTCTATAGTAGACTGCCCTTCCGCTATAGAAACCTTATTATAAACTTCTTCAATATAATTTTTCATGTCCATTCCTTTCGTCCGAATAAATTTGACAATACAACTAACATATTTGCTAATGCATATCCTATGTACTTAAGCCGTAATGCTAGTATACCACTTTAAAATAAAAGAATCCATTATATAGGTTTCTGTTATTGCATTATTGAAAAACTTAGTAGTCTCAAAATTTCTCAAGAACTTTTTCCACTGAAAAAAGTTTAAATTTCTATATAATAAAAACACTGTTTCTGATCAAACTAAAATGTTTGATTAAAAACAGTGTTAAAAGTTCCTACTTTAAAACATATGCAGCTAAAACACTTTGTAACTCATATATATTTAAGCTCTTATTAAATTGCTTTTGTACTGGCATTTGAGTACCAGAAATCCAAATTTTCAGTTCTGCATCTAAATCAAAGCTTCCTGCGGTTTCTATACTAAAATGTGTAATGCTTTTATATGGAATTGAATGATATTCTGTTTTTTTACCAGTAACACCTTGTTTATCTACTAGTATAAGTCGCTTATTTGTAAAAATAAACATATCCCTTAATAACTTATATGCTTTTTCTATGGTTTCTGAAGAAGCTAAAACATTTGCATATTCCTTTTGTACTTCTTGAACATTAACCTCCGAAGCATTTCCCATTAATCCATCTAGTAATCCCATAAAACATTCCTCCTATAATCATCTTTTACAAAATGATTTTCTTTTTGTATATTTTATATATTCTACAATTTTACTTCAATACCTCTTAAAAGTATAAAACTTAAAACATCTGCCAAAGACATATAAAAAAATGCACTATTGATAGTAGCCACCTTTAGATAACTACAAAAATAGTGCAGATTTTAATTTATTAGGTTTTTTCTACTGATTCATAGGTGTACTAATCGCTTTTTATGCATACTTTCAAAAATTTGTCGGTATGAAACACCGCTCAAACCCTTGGTATAACTTAATTAACTTACTTTGTTTTTAAGTCTTAGCTTGTCTGCTATCATCGCAATAAATTCAGAGTTTGTTGGTTTACCTTTTGATGTATGTACAGTGTAACCAAACAATTTGTTAATTGTATCAACTTGTCCTCTATTCCAAGCAACTTCTATAGCATGTCTTATAGCTCTTTCTACTCTACTAGCTGTAGTATTATATTTCTTAGCTATAGATGGATAAAGTTCTTTTGTTACAGCTGATAAAAGTTCAACATTATTTACCACCATAGAAATAGCTTCTCTTAAATACATATATCCTTTAATATGTGCTGGTACACCAATTTCATGAATTATATTTGTAATTTCTGATTCTAGATCTACTGGCTTAGATTCATATGTTTTTGTTTCAGTCCTAGTAGAAATTGATGTTGTAGTTCTTTGATCTGATGAACTTGATATAGTATCAGTAAACATTTCTCTAATTCTCTTTGTAAAAACATCCATATCAAACGGTTTAACTACATAATAATCAGCACCAAGTGTTATTGCCATTTGAGTAATTTTATCTTGTCCTACAGCTGATAACACTATTATTCTAGGTCTTGGATTTAAATCCATAGTTTTTAATCTTTCTAAAACTCCAAGTCCATCTAAATGTGGCATTATTATATCTAAAATCACTAAGTCCGGTCTTTTAGCTTCTATTAAATCAATAGTTTCTAAACCATCCTTTGCTATACCAGTTACAACAATATCTCTTTGATTTAATAAATAGTCATTTAGAATATTACAAAATTCCTTATTGTCATCTGCGATTAATACACTTATTTTTGAATTGTCCATACTAACTCCCCTTTATTTACAGTTATTTACATTATTACATATTCGACAAGTCTAAGAATAATCCTTCTAAAAAAAATATTAAATTGTTAATTTAAACCATTTTTTTTTATATATTGAAGTTCTCCTATATTATTATACAGTATACACCAGAAATAATAAAGATATATACAAAATTTTACTGCAAAATCTCAGCTAAAATAATTTAACCTCCCATTAAGGGAGCTTAAATTATTTTAACTTATTTTTGACATTTCATCAAACATCCAATCAATATATATTCCATATCCAGTATCAGGTCTATTTACTAGCACATGAGTAACGGCACCTATCAATTTATTATTTTGAATAATAGGACTTCCACTCATTCCTTGAACTATTCCGCCTGTTCTTTCAAGTAATTCTTTGTCAGTAATAGTTATTATCATACTTTTGGTTGAAGGATTCTTTTGTTCTAAAAGTTTTTCTATTTTTATATCATAAAATTGAGGTTCTTGCCCATCTATAGTTGTTAATATTTTTGCTGATCCCTCTTTAATATCTTTATACGACCCTATTTTTATTAATTTCTGATTTTCATGCCTTATAAGAGGTTTTCCCCCAAAACCATAGACACCAGTAATAGTATTTATTTTCACTTCACCCACTGGAGATTCTTCGTCAATAAATATTCCTCTTAGTTCTCCTGGATTTCCTTTTTCACCCTTTTTCACTGATGATATAGAAGATTCAACTATTCTTCCAGTACTTATCTTAAAAATCTCATTAGTGTCTGAATCTGTAACAGCATGACCTAAAGCTGCAAATAAATCACTTTCTGGTTCATAAAAGGTTAGTGTCCCTACGCCTGCCATGGATTCACGAACCCATACACCTAATTTATAACATCCATCCTTAGCATAAGCAACGGTAGCTAATTTATCTATTACCTTATCATTTCTACTTATTTTTATTGTGACTTTATCATTAACAATGCAATTTAGTATATCTGTTATATCTTGGCTTTTAGTCAACTTTACATTATTTACTTCTGTAATAATATCACCTATACGGATATCGCACTCTAACGCAGGTCTATATATTTTACCATCTTTTCCTTCGATATCAGATATAGCTACTACTAGAAGGCCTTGAGACTTTAATTTTATTCCTAATGGAGTACCTCCTAAATAAACATATTTATCTTTCTTCAGCTTTTGATTAAAAGTACTTACTGCAGTTACTTCTTTTCCTGGAGGATCTAATATATTGCTATAGCTTTCTGATAAAATCACAGTGTAATTTATTAGAAATGAAGCAATCAATATAACTAAGATTTTAACTTTTAATGTTTTAATCTTCAATTTATCACCTCCACTCGTCATTATACTTAATTTGCCCCTAAAGAATTTTTATTATGCTAGAATATCGTTACGTTATTTAGTTATTTCTAACATAAAAAAAAGACTTGATTATCTCAAGTCTTTTTTATGTACTAGATATTTGCTTTTTTTTATTTTGTGCTAAAAAGATAAGTTCTCTTCCATGTTCTAATGTCAGCTTTGTGAATTCACTTCCACCAAGCATTCTAGCCATTTCTATTGGTTTCTCATCCTCTGTTAAAATTTTTATATTGGTATATGTCTTATTATCCACAACTTCTTTTAAAACAACATAATGGTTGTCTGATAATGCAGCAATTTGAGGAAGATGAGTTACACAAAAAACTTGGTGGCTTAATGAAACCATATACATTTTTTCCGCAACACTCTGTGCAACTCTTCCACTTATTCCTGTATCGATTTCATCAAAAATAACACTTGGAATTTTATCTTTATCTACAAAGGCCGTTTTTAACGCTAACATAATCCTAGAAAGTTCTCCGCCTGATACTACTCTTTCTAAAGGAAGTAATGGTTCGCCTGGATTTGTAGATATAAGAAATTGAACTTTACTAGCTCCGTATTCATCTAGGCAATTTTCATCATAATTTATCTCTATATAAAAATTACTTTTTTCTAATCCTATATAATTTAACTGTTCTTGTATAACGTCTTTAAGTCTTCTAGCTACTTCAACTCTTTTATCATTAAGGATTAAAGATATTCCTTTTAATTTCATAATTATCTTTTCCTTATCCTTCCTTAATGTTGCAAGTATTTCCTCACTATTAATCATTTCCGCATATTCATTTTCTATTTTAGTTTTATAATCTAAAATATCTTTTATTGTCTCGCCATATTTTCTTTTATATCCGTCAATTATATATAATCTATTATTAATAAAATCTAATTCTCCCTGATCATAGTTTATTTCATCCTTTAGGCTACGTATATCTGATATGCTCTGTTCTAAGTTATAATAAGTATCCTCCAAACCAGAGCATATGGTTGTTATATCCTCGTGATGCATAGAAACATTTCTCAGTTCTTTAATTACATAAGAAAGGTTATCAAAAATTGAAGTTTTTTCATCGCTTCCTTCATAAAGTACATTGTAACTTATTGAAAGAGATTTTTTTATGTTCTCACTATTTGATAAAATTTTATGTTGCTTTTCAAGTTCAACATCTTCATCGATTTTTAGTTTACCCTTGTTGATCTCATCAATTTGATATTTTAAATAATCCATTAACTTTTCACGATTTTCATTTTTATTACAAATAGTTTCTATGGAATTATTTACTTCTAATAACTTTTTATACTCAATCTTATATGCTCCAAGATCTTCTTTTAAAAATTCATATCCAAAGTTATCTAAGTAATCTATATGAGTATTTTTATCTAGTAAATTCTGATTTTCATGCTGTCCATGTATATCCATTAAGGAATCTGCTAACTTCCTCAAATTAGAAACCAAGACAGTCTTATTATTAACCTTTGTTATGGATTTACCATTTAAAAAAGTTTCTCTGCTAATAATTAAAACTTCATCAACATCTATGTCTAAAGACGAAAGTATAGCTTTAGTTTTTGGATTTTCAACAGTAAAAATACCTTCTACAAAAGCTTTGTCTGTGCCAGTCCTAATAACACCTCTATTGTTTTTAGCACCTAAAACGAAGCTGATAGCATCGATAAGTATAGATTTTCCTGTCCCTGTTTCTCCAGTTAATACAGTAAAACCTTCACTAAAATTAATTGTTAGATTCTCTATCAATGCAAAGTTATTAATATTCAATTGGAGTAGCATGTATACCTCCTATTTGTTAATTATCTTCTTTATTCTTTGAACTATTTCTGTTGCATCACTTTTATCTCTTGTTAATACAAATATTGTGTTATCACCGGCTATTGTACCTGCTATACCATGGAAATTCAAACTATCAAGTGCTTCTGCTGCAGCATTTGCAGAACCAGTAATTGTTTTAATGACTACAAAATTTTCTACTTGTTCTGTACCAATAACCGTATGAGTAAAAATATTAATAAGATTATTTGTAAGGTTTTTCTCAGTAGGAGCAATTGAGGAATATGTATATCTGCCATCATTATTCATTACTTTTATAAGTTTTAACTCTTTTATATCCCTTGAAACTGTAGCTTGAGTAACTTCAAAACCACTTTTTTTAAGTTCCTCTGCCAGTTCCTCCTGAGTTTCGATTTTTTTTGAATCAATAAGTTCTAGTATCTTACTATGTCTTGCAACTTTCATTTTTTCGCCTCTCTCCTATAGCCACAAGGTATTATTTTTTTATTTAATGTATCAAAGTAATCATAGTTCTGCAATCTAATTAAATTGCATCTATGTTCATATTCTTTTATTGTTATTATATCCTCTTTATCGATTTTAGTATACTGTTGTCCATCAAGAGTTAAATAAACTTGTTCGCTTGCATTTTTAGCTATTATTTTCACTTGACTTTTGCTATCTATTATCATTGTCTTCATAGTCATAATATGAGGGCAAATAGGTGTAATAGATAATACCTGGAGAGTTGGGTACAAAATTGGGCCTCCTGCGGACATAGCATATGCCGTAGAACCTGTAGGTGTAGAAACTATTATCCCATCAGCCTTTATCTTCATATATGGTTTATCATCAATAGTTATTTCATATTCCACTATTCTTGATAAAGTACCCTTCGATATAACTATATCATTTAAACAATGATAGCTTGTATTTTTACCCTCTACATCACATTGTATCATTATTCTTTTTTCAATATAATATTCTTTATTTTTTATTTTAGCTAAAGCTTTCTTAAAATCATCTTTTTCAATAGCCGTTAAAAAACCAAGATTTCCATAGTTTACTGCAAAAATAGGTATTTCATACTTACATATAATTTTAGAAGAACTTAAAACTGTGCCATCCCCGCCAACGGTAATCACCATATCTATATCTAAATTTCCCTGTAATTCCTTATCTGATATTTTATTAAATACTACTATTGAAGTTTTTGGAAATATATCTCTTATGTCCATTATTAAATTTTTTTCAATTTCTTTTTCTAAATCTTTGCTACTGTTTATAATTAAAGCAATTTTATTCATAACCCCTCCTGTATTACAGTGAGCTGTGCGCTTCTTCTACAGTTTTGAGAATATCCTCTTGTGATACTTTATCTTCTTCGTCACTTCCCTTTGACATAAATAATAAATACTCTATATTTCCTTCCGGTCCTTTTATCGGTGAAAAGCTAAGGCCTTTAACTTTTAAATGATTCTCTTTTGCCATAGCAACTATACTTTCTATTACCTCTATATGCGTAGATGCCTCTCTAACTACACCTTTTTTTCCAACCTTTTCTCTTCCAGCCTCAAATTGAGGTTTAATTAAAGCAACAATTTCCCCATCTTCATTCAATAAATCTTTAACAACTGGTAAAACCAATCTAAGAGATATAAAAGATACATCTATACTTGCAAAATCACCATAGCAACCTAGATTTTCATTAGTAATGTATCTTACGTTTGTTCTCTCCATACAAACTACTCTTTCATCTGTACGCAATTTCCAAGCTAGTTGTCCATAACCTACATCAATAGCAAAAACCTTAACAGCACCATTTTGAAGCATGCAATCGGTAAATCCTCCAGTAGATGCACCTATATCTAAGCAAATCTTTTCCTCTAATTTTATAGGAAAATTTTTCATAGCTTTTTCTAGTTTGTATCCACCCCTACTTACATAAGGCATTTCCTGTCCCTTATATTCAATTTCAGAATTCACATCAATCTTTTCCCCAGCTTTATCTAGTATCTGTCCATTTACTAGTATATCTCTAGACATTATCGCAGCTCTTGCTTTTTCTCTTGATGAAAACAAACCTTTCTCCACTAATAGAACATCTAATCTCTCTTTTTCTTTTGACATTTTAACCTCCAAACATCCTAAAACAAAACTCTTATTTTTCTTTTATAGATTCACTAATAACCCTTGCTATACTATTACTGTCCAAACCATTTATTCTGTATAAAGTATCTACATCTCCATGGCATATGTACTTATCTTTGTATCCAAAAGACAATACCTCTATCGCTTTGTTTTTAGAATTAACGTATTGGGTTACTGTTGACCCTAACCCACCAATTAGTATATTATCTTCAATAGTTATAATCTTCATATTAGATTCTATAACACAATCTAACAATTCTGTATCTATAGGTTTTATAAAAGTAGTACTTATGATTTTTGTCTTTATTTCTAGCTCTTTTAATATTTCTTGAACTTCTAGAGCTGTCTGAACCATCCTTCCTACTGCAATTATGGCTATTTCCCCTTCAGAATTTAATTCCTCCCATTTCCCTAAAACAAATTTATCTAACGGCTCTAAAGAAAAGCTAGGATTATCTCCTCCACGAGGATATCTTATTGCTATTGGATAATTTTTATCTATAGCCCACGCTAACATATATGAAAGTTCCTTAGTACACTTAGGACTCATTATTGTCATATTCGGAATAGTATTCAAATAGGATATATCAAATATCCCTTGATGAGTTTCCCCATCATTACCAACTATACCCCCTCTATCAATTGCAAAAACTACTGGTAATTCTTGAATACATACATCATGCAACACTTGGTCATACGCTCTTTGCAGAAAAGTCGAATACACTGCAAACACTGGCTTCAATCCACATGTTGCAATTCCAGCACACATAGTTACTGCATGTTCCTCTGCAATTCCTACATCAAAAAATCTTTCAGGAAATCTTTTAGCAAAATTCGTTAAAGATGTCCCATCTGGCATAGCTGCTGTTACGGCTACAATTTTGTCATCCTTTTCTGCCAGCTTCACAATTGTCTCTCCAAAAACATTAGAGTAAGTTTCAGATTTCTTATTACTCACTTCTCCTGTAAGACGATTAAAAGGGTCAATCCCATGAAACTTGTTTGGATTTTCCTCAGCAAACCTAAATCCTTTTCCCTTTATAGTTTTAACATGGATTATAGATGGTCCTTCAATATTCTTTGCTGCTTCTATAACAGTTATTAATTCTTTTAGATTATGACCATCTACAGGTCCAAAATACTTTAGACCCATATTTTCAAAAAGCATTCCTGGAATAACAAAGTTTTTTATTCCATCCTTTATTTTATGCATAGAACTTGCTATATTTTTGCCTATATCACTTTTCTCTAATTTATTATGGACAGTTTTTTTGATTCTTGTATAATTAGGATCTGCTCTTAATTGTCCTAAGTAAACTGATAATCCACCTACATTCGATGAAATAGACATCGCGTTATCATTCAATATAACTATCATTTTTGTTTTTCTAAATCCAACGTCATTTAATGCTTCTAATGCCATGCCACCAGTCAAAGCACCATCACCAATTATAGAAATCACATGATAATTGTCTTTTAAAATATCACGTGCTCTAGCAATCCCTATTCCTGCGGATATAGATGTGCTACTGTGTCCAGTATCAAATACATCATATTTGCTTTCACTACGTTTTGGGAATCCGCTTAATCCTCCATACATTCTTAAAGTATCAAATTGATCTTTTCTCCCAGTTAAAATTTTATGAACATATGATTGATGTCCCACATCCCAAATTAATTTATCTATATTGAAATCAAAGACTTTATATAAACTCAATGTTAGCTCAACAACACCTAAATTTGAGGCAAGATGACCTCCTGTTTTAGATACCTTTTCAATTAAGAATCTTCGGATCTCTTCTGAAAACTGTTCAAGCTCATTATATGACATCTTTGATATTTGTTCTATATTATTATAGGAATCCAAAATATTACCCATGGCATTCAACATCCTTTTATCTCAAAAATAACTACAATATATACTCCATAGAAAAAGTATAGTGTTCTATTCCTTAATAATAAGTATTGACACTATACTTAGAATTTAACTCTCTCTATATAAGAGATATTTAGTAATGTCCTCCAAGGCTTCTGTATCTTTTCCTAAGGATTTCAGCAGTTCTAAACATTCTTCTGTAAGTTTTATACATTGTTTTTCACATTCTTCAAGCCCATACTCCGTTATGAAATTAGACTTATTTTTATTTTCATCACTGAGAGTCTTTTTACCAAGTTTTGATTCATCTCCAATTACATCTAAAACGTCATCTTTAATTTGAAAGGCTAAACCTAGTTTGGTCCCATACTCTGATAACTTTTCTATTTCAGTGCTATCTGCTCCAGCTAAAATAGCTGCAGAAACTATAGCTGCATTTATAAGGGCTCCTGTTTTTTTACTATGCATATATTTCAATTTCTCAATTGATATTTTTTTTCCTTCACTTTCTATATCAACAATCTGACCAGCAATCATCCCTGCTGCTCCTGCACTTTTTGAGATATAACTACATGCTTTTACTGCTAATTGGCTTTCACTTTCTATACAATATTGGAACATTATGTTCATAGCCTCATTTAAAAGCCCATCACCAGCAAGTATAGCAATTGCATCTCCATACTTTATATGATTTGTTGGCATACCACGTCTTAGATCATCATCATCCATAGCTGGCAAATCATCATGAATTAAAGAATAAGTATGAATCATTTCAATTGCCCCTGCAATATCGAGTACATCATCTATTTCATCTTTAAACAAGCTATATGTATATAAAAAAAGTAGAGGTCTTATTCTTTTTCCTCCAATATTTAAACTATAGCTCATTGAATCATAAATAGTTTTTTCATATCCATCTTTGCTAATAAAGTAATTTTCCAACCATTTATCTATGGAATCTTTATATTTTAAAGCCTTCATAAATTACTCCTCGTTTATTTTAAACTCTTTTTCTTCGCCGTCAGTTAATATGGTGATTTTCCCCTCTGCTTTAGTTAAAATCTTATAAAGCTCATTTGTTAATTTAACGCCATTTTCATATAGCTTTAAATTTTCTTCTAATGAGAGTTGCCCCTCTTCTAATTTTTCTACTAGAGCTTCCAACTCTTTAATTTTCATTTCATAAGAATTTTTACTTGCCATGCTCTTCACCTACTCCTATATTAATAAAAGTTGAACCATCTTGTAATATTACTTCTACTTTTTTTTCTTCAGCTAAAGCTACTTTAGTGCTTATAACTTTTCCATCTTCATTTCTTAATATAGAGTATCCTTTACTGATTATACCCAAAGGATTATTTGCATTTAACATACTATTTAGATATACTAATCTATTCTTTTGAAACTTCAAATTATTTTCTATAGCTTTATTTAGCCTAACTTTGTACCCATCAATAAAAGTATATTGATTTGCTATATACGCAACTGGATTATATTGCTTTAGCTTACTAGCTAAAATGTTAGTTCTACTTTTTTCCATTTCAAAATTTCGCTTTATAGCACTATACAATTTATGCTTATAATAATTTAGTTTGTCATCAATTTCTACGAAAGAAGTTACTGCAATTTCAGCGGCTGCTGAAGGTGTTGATGCTCTCTTATCACTGGCAAAATCAGCTATAGTAAAATCAGTTTCATGTCCTATACCTGTAATAATAGGTTTTTTAGAATTATGTATAGCATATGCGACTACTTCTTCGTTAAATGCCCATAATTCTTCAATTGAGCCTCCACCTCTAGCTAGTATTATTAGTTCTGTTGAAGATTCATTGTTTGCCGCCTTTATTGCTGACTCTATGTTAGCTGCTGCATGTATACCTTGAACTAAAGTAGGAAATATCTTTATATCTACATATGGATTCCTTCTAGATATAACATTAATTATATCTCTTATAGCAGCTCCTGTAGGCGAGGTAACTACTGCAATAGATATCGGATTTATTGGAAGTGGCTTTTTATACGTATCATCAAATAAGCCTTCTCTTAGCAGTTTAGCCTTCAATTCTTCATATGCCTTATTAAGGTCACCTAAACCATCAATTTTCATTTCCTCTATATATATCTGATATGCTCCATCCTTTATATAAACGGATACTCTTCCCTTAACTTCAACATTCATTCCATTTTGAGGCTGAAAAGAAATATTTTCTCCGTAACTCCTAAACATTACTGCAGATATTTTAGAATCCTCATCTTTTAAAGAAAAGTATATATGGCCTGAACTATGAATTTTAAGATTTGATATCTCACCCTTAATTCTTGAATTTTTAAGGATATAGTCATTATCTACTACTCTTTTTATATAAGAATTAAGCTCACTGACTGTCAGCACCTTACTAAACATTATTTTTGCACGCTTCACATAAGCTAGATAAAAGCATAGTAGTAGTAAGTGCTCCGACACCACCTGGAACTGGAGTAATGAATGAAGCTAATTCACTAACTTCATCAAAGTTTACATCTCCAGTAAGCTTACCTTCATAATATGTAGTTCCTACATCGATAACAATTGCGCCTTCTTTTACATATTCATTACCTATAAACTTAGGCTTTCCTATTGCAGCTACAAGGATATCAGCTCTTTTACACACTTCTTTTAGATTTTCAGTTTTGGAATGACAAGTAGTTACTGTAGCATTTTTTCCTATAAGTAAATTTGAAACAGGTTTTCCTACAACGTTACTTCTTCCAAGAACCACTACATTCTTACCTTCAAGCTCTATAGGTAAACTTTCTAAAATTGCTAAAACAGCCTTAGCAGTACAAGGAATGAATGCTTTTTTTCCACTGTAGAATTTACCTATATTATTGTCTGTGAGTCCATCAATATCTTTACCTTGTGATATTTGATCTATAGCTTTGTTAGAATCTATATGCTTCGGTAATGGCATAAGCATAAGTATTCCATCGACATTTATATCTTCATCAACAGCTTTTACACTATCTAAAAAAACTTTCTCTTCTATATTTTCTTCATATATACATTCTTTTACAGTGATTTTTAGTTTTTCACAAAGCTTTTTTACACTTTCTCTGTAATAATTAGAACCACCATCATTACCAACTTGTATTAATGAAATCGCCGGTAATCTTAAGTTTGTTGCTTCTCTTTCTTTTATAAAATTAATAATATCATCTTGGTATTGTAATGCTAATGCTTTACCATTTATTATTTTTTCCATAAAAAAGCTCACCTCTAATCTATTTTATCAAGAATACTATTAATAAAATTAGGTGCTTTATCATCAGAATATTTTTTTGCTATTTCCACAGCTTCATTTATAGATACAGCCTTTGGTATATCATCAATATTTTTTATTTCATAAATTGCAACTAAAAGAATCGCAAGATTTAACTTAGAGATTCTGTTAAGTTTCCATCCAATTAAATTTTGTGATACGAGTTCTTCATAGTTTGATTTATTCTCGCTTATACCACTTAAAATAGTTTCAACAAATGTAAAATCTACATCCTTTAGGTCCTCATCTTCTTTATCTTCTACTTCTTTAAAGTTCTCTATTACAGTCTTATAATCAATCTGCTGAATCATTAAAGAATATGTTAATTTTATTGCTATTTCTCTTGTTTTTCTTCTATTCATAGAATCCTCCAGTAATATATGATTTTACTTTAAAACACCCTCTGTGAAACAGAGGGTGTCTTTTATGCTTCGCTTTCTGAACTAATGGCATTTTCTGCCTTTGGTATATAGATATTTTGAACGATTATATTAACGTTTTCTACATTTAGTCCTGTTAGAGCCTCTACTGTTTTCTTTACATTTTCCTGAAGTTCAGCAGCAACCTCAGGTATCTTTACGCCATACTCAACTACAACATTTAGCTCGATTATAGCACTATCTTCATCTAAAGTTACTTTAACGCCTCTAGCATTGTTCTTCTTACCACTAATCTTTTGTGTTAAGTCGTTTACAAAGCCAGATGCTGTATTTGCTATTCCTTTAACTTCACTTGCAGCTATACCTGCGATAACTCCAACAACTTCATCAGATATTTTAACAACACCTATATCTACATTTAAATCATTTATATCTTGCATTTTCTTTACCCCCTTACGTGTAAAGCTAGAATTTCTTATTGTTAATTATATCATCACAATAATAATTTTACAAATAAAAACCTTATATATTGATATTATACCCTATTTCCCTATAAAATAAAAAGCTACTTCTGTAGCTTTTTATTCTATTCTCTATTGGTAATTACTATATCTCTTATTTTAGCAATATTTAAAACTACCTGTTGAACTTTTTTCGTTGCTTCATCATCAAGCTTTTCCTTGCTTTGGATTATAACCTTAGCCGTATCATCTTGAATATAGCATATAGAATCTGAAAAGCCATCTGCTTTCAATTGTTCTTCAATTTTTAATTCATTATTAATTACAATTGTGTGCTGAGCATATTGATCAGAAGCAGTCTTCATAGCTGACTCTGACTGAGATTTGTCATTAATTATTTCTTTTAAAGCTTGGCAATATCTTTCATTTTCTTCACTTCTAGTAAGCTTAGCTGTTGTGAAATAACTATCCTCACTACTATTGGAATCATTTATAAGAGTCGGTGTAAATTCATTTGTATGTACATAAAATCTGCTTTGAGCTTGCGATGCCAATACACCTGTACATACTATCAGAACTAATAATGATACAATTATGACCGCTTGTTTCTTATCCATGTTCTACCCCCTAAAAAATTTATTCTACTATTTTTATATGTTACTTATCACCAAATTATGTTAATTTTTCATAGAATGTACATTTACTTTATCATAGGTTAACCCAAAAAGATTAACTACTGTTTTTGTTATTCTAAGCCTAGTTGCTTCATTATCAGCACCTTGAGCCACCACTACCACACCAGTTATTTCTGGCATTTTAGTAGAAGAAATAAATGGTTCATTATTAGTAGTTACTACTGTTTTATTATCATTTTTTTGGTTTATAGTCCTTTCTCCACCGCTACTAGCGTTTTCCTTCGTATTGCTATCTTGATTGTTTTCATTAAAAACTGGAACTTTTTCTTCACTTTTACTTACATATATCATAACATCCACATCACCTATACCTTTAATCTTACTAAGTGTTGACTTCAATTGTTGTTCTAATTGAGTTTTGTATTGATATTCACTTTCGGAATATCCACTAACTTCTACTTCACTTTTACTTAAATTTGTAGTTTTAGATGGCAGTAATGTACTTCCAAAAACCATTAATATCCCTATAACAAGTCCTGCTACTACAAAATTCTTATATCCTATTTTTTTCTCTATAAAATCAGTTAATTTCTTTATAACCCCAATGTCCATCTTATCCCTCCTTCATTGATCTAATTGTTATCTTTAAAGGAGACACCTTTAATTCCTGTGAAATTAAGGTTATTATATTCTCCTTCTCCTGAATATCACTCTCTTTCTTTGAACTCTCTTTATCTATATCAACCGATACCTCTTTTATCTCTTTAACTAAGTTCTTATCCTCTATATAAATTATTATACTTTCTATTGATATCTTTTTTTCTTTAGTTATATTTCCAAAGGTTTCTACCTTGATTTCTTTAGTTGGATACCTATTTTCTAGCAACTCTTCACATTGATTATTTAAATTTTTTAAAAATACTTTTAATATGGTACTTTCTTCGGCACTATTAAATTTAGTCAGATCTATATCCTGAGTATTTAGATTTAATTTTGATGAGTAATTTTCAATCTTTGCAGCTACATTATTTCCATCTATAAGTAATAAAATAGGTGCTAATAAGGTAGGAATAATTAAAATACTAATTGCATATTTTGCATATTTTTTGATGGTACCGTTTGGAAGCATAGAATTTGCTACAGCAGTAAAAATTGATAAGGTAATAATCGTAGTTACCCATGTTTTTAACCAATCCATTTTCTCACCTCTAATGTTATATTATCCTTCCACTCGCTAAAAGAATTGTAATCAATATAAAAAACATAAAAGTTACTATTACAAGACAAGCAACAAGCTTTGTTATAGAGTTACCAGTGTCTTCAATTATGTTGCAAAGTTCATAATCATTTATTGAAAATGGTTCTACTAATGCAGCAGTAATTTTTAGTCCAAGAGCTATTAAAAGAACCTTTATTAATGGCATGAGAACTATTGCTATTACAATAAATAACCCTACAGATCCTATTGCTGCTTTCAATTGCAATGAATAACTAGCTACTGTTGTAACTGCATCAGATAAAGATTTTCCTACTATGGGAACAAAGGTATCCACTGCTAACTTTGCTGACTGTATTGTAAAATCATCAAATGCTCCGCCAACTATGCCCTTTATGGTAATAAGAAATATCCCTAAAGTTAATATGTACTTTTGAGTAATATCAACAGTTTTATCTAATAACTTTGCTAGTCTACTTAATGAATGCCCTTTTGTGAGCCTTTCTATAAATTTTAGAAGAAAAACCATTAATATAATTGGTACAAAAAATTCTTTAACAACTATAGAACTTAGATTAATTATTCCTATCATTATTGGGTTCATCACTGAAGCTTGAGTTATCCCACCAACTGATGCTACAAGCATTAACATCAGCGGCACTATAGAGTACATAAAACCAGTCATTGCTCCAATAGCCTCTTTTGTAATACTTATACTAACTTGCATGCAATTTAATAACACAACAAAAGCTATACCTTTAAAAGCAAAATCCACAGCCGTATTCACAATTTCTTTTTCAAAGGTACTTTGCATATTACTGATTAATGATCCTAGTATTGATATTACAAATAACGTTAGCATCATCTTTATTACAAAGGTTGATTCTCTTGCCATATATATAAAAATAACTCTTATTATTTCTTTTGTATCTAAGTTTCCTTGTCCATTTTTCATTATTTCTTCAACATATTGTTTTATATCCATATCTGAAATCAATTCATATTTATGCTTTTCCTCAGTTATATATTTATAAAATTTATTAGTTTCATCATTTATTATGTCATTGGCTTCCTTATTATCTGCATCTATACTTTTACTATTTGCATTACTCTGATTATCTGCTTTAACTATCTCAATATTTCTATTTTGTAATTTATTATCAGCTCGTACACTAAAACAACTCGTAATAGATACTAATATTAAAACAATCAAAAAGCTTATTATTCTCTTCATCCTATTAGCTCCTTAAAATCTCTAGAATTGAGTCAAGGACCCCCATAAAAATTGGTATCGTCAAAATAAGTATGAAAACTTTTCCCGACAATTCTACCTTAGAAGCTATATTCCCTGCACCAGCTTCTTTACAAATATCACTACAGAAACTGGTAAGGTATGCGATACCCATGATTTTTAACACAGTAGTTAAATATGTATAATCTATATTTGCCTTTAATGCGATGGTATGTAGAAAATTTATTAATGAAGAAAGCTTCGCAATGACTACAAAAAATATTGAAACACCTACTATTATGCTTATTGTAGTAGCCAGGTCCTCTCTTTTTACAGCTTTTAAAAAGATGATTATAAAGGTTGAAATAAGTGCAATAGCAACTATCTTTGTTATCTCCATAAGCTCCTCCTATAGTTGAAACATAGCTTTAACAGAGTTAAACAATTCACTGACTAAATTTACTACCATCATCATTATGATTATTAGCCCTACTAGATTTGCAAGCGTAGCAAATTGTTGTTTTCCGCTTACTTCAAGAACCCTATCTATTACTACCAATAATATTGCTACCCCAGCTATTTTAAATATAAGTGATACATCTAACAATATCCGTCACCTCCTGATAAAATGTAGTATTTTATATAAAGCCACTATTTTTATAGCTGGTCTAGATTAAAACTATTACAAGCATAAGTCCTATACATGGCCCCATAACATTGTACATTTTAAGATTTTTTGCACAAAAATCTTCTGCCGAATTTAGTTGCTCTTCTATTTTTACAAAGCTCAAATTGAAAAAATCTTCTTGTGCCCCTATATTCCATTTTCCAAGACTTCTAGCAAACTCAGTAAAAATCAACTTATCCTCATCCTTTAATGCTAGATCCATCTCTTTTTCAGCTAAAGCTTCAGAAATTGCTTCGTCAATAGAAGTTATCTCATTATTATAAATCTTAGCTGCGGCAATCCTAAGAATCTCATCATATGGATTTTTAAAATCTCTTGCTATTTTTTTGAAGGTTAATTCTATAGGTTCAATTGAATATTTCAATTCATTTTTTATTGAGATTAATATCCTTTGTAATTCTTTTAAATCAGCTACCCTTTTTCTTAACTTATCTCCTAACATATAACCTGCACAAGAAGTACTCACTATTATAAATAAACAACCTATAATTTTAATCATCATAAGCCCCCCATAAATTTACGTTATCGTTCAAATCATAGATAGCTTTTATATGTCCAGGACCTTTGTCATTTGATAAGATTATAGCCCTTTGAAATACTTTATTTCTTTCTATATCTCTAGAAATACCTTTTGAATATAAATCTTCTATACTTTGTCCATGAATAGTTGAAATTATATTTACACCACAAGTACAAGCACTAATTATACTATTTAAATCTTTCTCTGTACCAATTTCATCACAAACTATAATATCTGGTGCTAAAGTTCTTATTGCCATCATAATTCCTATAGCTTTTGGGCATCCATCTAAAACGTCTGTCCTTAACCCTACATCCATCTCAGGAACTCCTAGCTTACATGCAGCAATTTCACTTCTCTCATCAATGACACAGACTCTTCTGCCACTAACATTATTATCCGCTATTCCATCAGATAACTGTCTAGTTATATCTCTTAACATCGTGGTTTTTCCACACTTTGGAGGTGAGATTATTATAGTGTTATATATACCTTGATCCCTTAATATGTACTCTATAACTGAATTAGAACAACCATAGATTTCTCTTGCCATTCTTATATTTAAAGATGCTATATTCTTAATTATTTTTATCTCACCATTTTCAATAACACATTCACCACAAATACCAACTCTATGTCCTTCTTTCAATGTTAAAAAACCTTGCCTTATTTCATCTTCAAAGGCATATATTGAAAATTTACTAATTTTTCTCACAATGATTTCTAGTTCATCTTTTGTAACTATTTCTTTTCCTATCTTTTCTCCAGTAGTTGTATAAGCAATTACTGGTTTATTAACCGCAATTCGTATCTCATGAATAATATCTTTTTTATGCTTTTCTATGAACACTTTTATGTGATCATGAAGAACCTTGTCAATCTCTTTATAATCCAAATTTTCTCACCTCTTTTCATAGTTAAATTTATTTATCATCTTAATGATTTATTCCAAAATAAAAAAACTTCTCGATAAAATATCGAGAAGTTTTTTTATTTAAATTTCATGAGCAAATTCAATTACATTACCACAATTAGGACATTTAAATTCTTTTCGGTTATTATAGATTTCTTTATCTACATAAATAGTTTCCTTGCAAGAATCACAGTTTATTTCCATAAAGTCGTCATCACAGATTTCTTCATAATCAGTGTCTTCAACTTCTTCGAGGAATAATGCTTCCATTGTACCAAGGTCTTCATCAATACTATTTATATAGTTCTCTAATTCTTCATTAGACTTTTTAAGTGTATCTATTTCACTTGCCATATCCTTTATAATGCCTATAAGTTCTAAGGTAATTTCTTCGCTGCTAGCTGAGGATTCTTTTATATGACTTTCTATCTTATTTATTTTTTCAATAAGATATTGCATTAAAACTCATTCCTTCCGAAAGAATAAAGCTATCAGGTTATATTCTTTCCATGTAGTCGCCTGTTCTTGTATCAACTCTGATTACATCACCTTCGTTAACAAAAAGAGGAATTTGAATTTCTGCACCTGTTTCTAATGTTGCTGGTTTAGTAACATTTGATGCTGTGTTTCCTTTTACCCCTGGTTCTGTAGATACTATTTGTAATTCTACGAAGTTAGGTGCTTCAACAGAGAAAGCATCTCCTTTGTAGAATTTGATTACTGCAAACATGTTTTCTTTTAAGAATTTGATTGCATTTTCAACTTGATCGAAATTTAAAGGTATCTGTTCGAAAGTTTCTTGATCCATGAAGTAGTATAATTCTCCATCAGAATACAAGTATTGCATTTCCTTTCTTTCAATTACAGCTTCTTGTAATTTAGCTGTTGGGTTGAAAGTTGTTTCTGTAACTCCACCAGTAATTACGTTTCTAAGCTTAGTTCTTACGAATGCTGCACCTTTACCTGGTTTAACATGTAAGAATTCTATAACAGTGAAAACTTGTCCATCCTGTTCAAAAGTAGTTCCTTTTCTTATATCTCCTGCTGAAATCATGTTATTATATCCCTCCAAAACTTCTGTTTCATTTATATTATAACCTAAAATAGTATGTTAATACCATTAGTTATAGACATATCAATTCCTTAGGTGATTTTGATAATACCTCACAACCATCTTCTGTTACAAGTATTAAATCTTCTATTCTTACTCCACCTAAGTCTGGAATATATATTCCTGGTTCATCGGTAATAATCATACCAGCTTTCATAATTGTAGTAGAAGTCGGATTCAACCTTGGTTCTTCATGAATCTCAACACCAACACCATGCCCTAAGCCATGACCGAAATATTTTCCATAACCTTTATCAATTATATAATCACGTGCAATTTTATCTAAATACTGACCCGTAACGCCTTCTTTTATTTCCTTTAAAGCACGAGTTTGAGCTTCTAGCACTACATTATATATATCTATAATTTTGCCATCTGGCTTTCCTATAGCAATTGTTCTTGTCATATCAGAACAATATCCGTTATATATACATCCAAAATCCATAGTAATAATTTCATTAGCTTCAATAACTTTATCACTAGCGACTCCATGAGGTAACGCTGACCTTACACCAGAGGCTACAATAGTATTAAATGATGTAGAACTAGCTCCTTGCTTTCTCATAAAAAACTCTAATTCTAATGCGATTTGTTTTTCTGTCATTCCTAGCTTAATATAATTAAGCATGTGAGAAAAACCAAGATCTGCTATTTTTGCAGCCTCTCTTATATTCTGAATTTCTACAGAATCTTTGATTAACCTAAGTTCTTCTACCATTCCTTTTAATGGAACAAGTTCACAATTAAAAGCATTTTTAAAAGTTTCGTATTGATTATAGCTCAATACATTATCCTCGAAACCTAAGTTTTTTACAGCCAACTCTTCTAACAAGTTACTTAGATATTTAGCTAAAGGGGTAGAATACTGCAATATTTCGAAACCTTTAACTTGCTGTTTCCCTTGTTCTGCATATCTGCTATCTGTAATAAAATATGCCTTATCCCCTGTAATCAAAGCATAACTTTCATCTCCAGTGAATCCAGTAATATAATTACGATTATAGTCACCAACTAAGAGTACTGCGTCAAGATTTTTTTCCTTTGTTTTTTTTCTTAAATTATTTAATCTTTCATTATACATCATAACTTCGCTCCTTATAGTGAAACCACTATTATCTTGACAATCAATGTTATTTTATCAAATGTTGCTACTATTTGCAAATAAAAAAGTTCTATTCTACTTAATATATGAAAAAGTTACTTTTTTATTGTCTAATATATATACTTCTTTTACATGAATGTAATATTTCATAAGTTGCATTTCCATTAAGACACATACACTTAAAGCTAAAAAAACATAAAGCACTATGTAACCTTTTTTACACTTATTATTCTTTCCCACTTACGCCCCTCTTTATCCTTAATGAATATATAAATTAAGTTTTCTTTTTTCATAGTTTTAAACTCCTGAATATTTCTAATCAAATATCTATCATAAAACTTCCCGTAAATTCCATATGAATTATAGACAGTTAAAATACTTGATGAATTATTAAGTGAAATTATTTTTGTCTCAGAACTTTTAATAGTTATTTCATTGTTTTCAATGGAAAAATCCCAGTCTTTTTTACTTATACAGTAGTTCTCTACTTCCTGACAGCTTTTTTCAAAAATAAAAGTACCATAAATATTTTTAATGGCTTCTGAATAGGATAATGTAACCTTAATTAAAATTGAAGATACTGAAATCATAATCAAAGTTGTAATACACATAGCAATTAACATTTCAACCAATACATAGCCCTTTAATAATTTCATGCCTCTGGTATATTTATGCAACAGCTTTCATCACCACCGATTTCCCGTATATTTCTCCATATACCTCAATCTGAACTTCTGAATCTATTAAAGAAAGCTTGATGTATTCGTCAGTATTAGGCTTACTTTTTAATATGTAGGTATCAAAGTTCAAAAAAAGCCCAGAAATATTTAATGTGTTTTTATCTATATAGTAAATAACCTCATTTTTAGCCTTCATAGTATTTTTTAAACCTGATGTATTGGAAATACATTTAATATTCTCTATTATACATACATTGTTTTTAATATAATCTAATTCCTCAGACAAATAGATATTCTTTACCAGCATATTAAAAATGACCAAGGAATATATCGCAAAAGCAGCAACTGCAATCAATGCTTCAATCATAAAATTTCCTTTATTCTTCAAAATATATATCCCTCTCATTAACATTAATAATTAACTTTTCTTGTTTATTTCTTGAGTTTTTATAGACTATTCTACCAGAAGTTAAAAATTTCCCTTCCTTAGATATCATTAACGAGCTATTATTGCCAAAAACGGTACATATAAATTCTTGTCCTTTGGGCAAAGCGTAATTACTAACTATTTCATATCCATCTATAAACATCAACTTTCTAGATTCCCAAGGATTAATCATAATTGTGCATCCAATTTGATTTTCTAAACAGTAACTTTTACAACTATATACATAAGTAATTAAATCCTTCTTTCCAAACTCATCCTCTATTTCTTTAATCATCTTTATTTGATGATTATAGAAATTGAAAGACATTAAAGTTATAACTGACATAATAGTTATTGCTAAAAGCACCTCTATTAAGGTGTATGCCCTTTTAGCTCTTAAATACTTCTTTTCCATCTTCATCCTCTATAACTATAGTATTTTTTCTTAATTCAAAGTTTAGATTGTAATTTTCACCATCTACTTTATAATCAACATCAGCTATTTTATTAATAGAATTGTAGTCTACATTTTCTATAATAATATCCTTCGAAACTTCATTTACAGTATTCTGCAACTGTGTTTTTGTCATATCCCTATTCAATTTATAGTTTGTAAGAATACTTTCTGTTAACATCATTGACTTAGTAATTAAGGTATGATTGTGCACTTTTTCCTTTATGTAGTTATAATTAGGTATAGCGATGGCTGATATTATAGCTAGGATACTTAAAGTTATTAATACCTCAATTAGCGTGAATCCTTTTTTCATTATTGCTCCTTATATATAAGATTTTTTTACCTAAATGCACTCTTAATAATCTCAACACTAGTTCCACATTTTTAATGTTCTGTATTTTATATTTTAAATATTATTCATCACTTCAAACATCGGTGTTAGTACAGAAGTTAAAACACTTAATATTATTGATGCTAAAAAAATTATTGAAGCAGGCGCAATCAATGCTAATATTTTTTTTAACTTATCTTCAAAACTTTCTTGCATTATCTTATAACACTTCATAAGTATATTATCCAGGTTGCCACTTTCTTCCCCAGAAGAGATCAACTGATAACAAATATCTGAACAGAGCTTCGATATTTTCATACTGTCGCTGACACTAGCGCTATATTGAAAATTCTCATTCATCTTAGATACGTTTTTCTCGATTGGAGTATTTTTACTTATTTCTGTCAATATCCAAATACTTTTGTTTATACTAACTCCTGATGAAATAAGCATGCTTAAAGTTTGATAAAAGTATATTTTATATATGGACTTATAAAATATATTTATCGGAAATATATTATTCTTGAAATTTTCAAATCTTTTGCTTACGCAGAAATATAAAATTAAACTGCCTAATACTAGCTCCATATTTACAATTAATCTCCAATGGTTACTTGCTATATGTGAAATCTGAAAAATAAGATTAGAAGATTTTGATATGGACTCATAATTGCTCAGCATGGTTTCAAATCCAGGTATTATGGATATAAATAAGATATTTACTACTATAATCATTGTAATAAAAAGAGTTATAGGATAAGCAATCTGAGAAACTATTTTGCTTTTTAATTTACTTTTAAAATAATAGTATTCTTGGAGTTCTTTTAATATATAATCTAACTGTCCACTCTCTTCCGCAATTAATAACATATATATCATTAAGCCATCAAAAATTTTGTTATTTTTATTAAAACTCTCATATAAAGTTAATCCGTCGTTTAAATTTAAAATGATATTATCAATAGCCCTTCCTAACTTTTTTATTTTTGTCCGATTTCTTATCATATTCAACGCTTGAATTATGTTTATACCATTGGAATATAACATTGATAGTTCCTTTAAAAAATATCCATGTTCTTTGCTAGTTAGATACTTCATCTAAAATACTTTCCTCTCTAAAGTACCATTGCTCTATACCAACAATTCCTTTTTCTATATATCCTTTTAAATCATCTTCTATATTTCTAAAACCTAATGTTTTACTATAGTTTAACAACTCTTTTTTTGATGTCCCTTTAGTAATCATTAGCTTGAACTCTTCATCTATTGGTAACACTTCACTAACTAATTGTCTTCCGTTAAAACCACTTTCCATGCAAAATGGACAACCTGCTGCTTTATAAACCTTTGATGTAAAGACCTCTCCATTTTCTTCTACAGCTATCTTACATTTATGGCAAAGTTTTTGCACAAGTCTTTGTGATATTACTCCAATCAACGCTTCACTTATAAGGTACTTATCAATTTTCATATCCATCAATCTTACAATTGTGCTGTGAGCATCGTTAGTATGTAATGTGCTTATAACTAAATGACCTGTTATTGCAGCTCTTATTGCTAAGGTTGCAGTCTCAGCATCTCTTATCTCTCCAACCATGATTATATCTGGGTCTTGTCTTAATATGTTTTTTAAAATATTAGAGAAGCCTAGTTCCACCTTAGTATTAACATTAATTTGGTTTATACCTTCAATAGTATGCTCAACAGGATCTTCTATTGTAACTAAATTTTTATGCTTAACATTTAATTTTTCAAGCATCGCAAAAGCCGTAGTAGATTTACCTGATCCTGTAGGACCAGTTATTAAGATAATCCCATGTGGCTTTTTAATGATTCTTTCAACAAGTTTTATTTCACTTATTCCTAAGTCTCCTAAAGGAACTTTATTGATTTCATTATCCAATAGCCTTAAAACCATTTTTTCTCCAAAAACTGTTGGCACAGTGGACACTCTTACATCATTATCTATTTTAAATTCTAATCTTGATATCTTTCCGTCCTGGCAAATTCGTTTTTTATCGATATCTAAATTTGAAATAACTTTGAGCTTTATAACCAATTTCTTTAATTCTTCACTTGAAATAGCTTTTATCTCCTTTAACATACCATTTATTCTAAATCTGATTACTCCTTTATCATAAAAGGGTTCAAGATGAATATCACTAGCCTTAGCTTTTATAGCTTCTTCTAAGAGCTTTCTTGCTTTATCTAAATAATTTTCATTTTCTTGTATATGTACTGTATTCTTAGAATTTAACATCAATTACCTCCCAACTTCAATTTATTCAATATTAAGTATCTATATATGATTATTTACATAAAGAAAAAAAAATAAACAGGTCATTGATTATTTTCTGACCTGTTTTCTATAAAAATATTATTTATCTTGATAACCATTTAAGTTTATTAACAAATCTGAAATCGAATTGGTACAGTTTAGAGAATTTTTAATATTTGCCATAGGAGATACTGAAATCCCACTTATAGTCTCAATTAATTTTTCAAGAAATAATTCATAACATGTTATATGTTTTAAAGTATAGGTTCCAGCTACTACTTTATTTACATCTTCAACATTTAAACTTTGCCCATCTTTAAACTGAATCTCTTATAAAGAATACTTTCCATAATTAAAATATCCTGAAATAGTTATAACCTCAGAAGTTCCATTAATTTTTATCTTTAAGTCTTTGTTTGACTTTAAAAACTTTGTTTCTGATAAACTTACATCACTAAATAATAGCTTATCTACATCTATATTTGAACTAGTATTATTAATTATAGTATCGGCACCATTACCTTTAGCAAATACATAGATGTCATTACCTTCACCACCAACTATTACGTCTGTTCCTTCGCCTCCATATAGAAGATCATCACCTAAACCACCATATAATTTATCATTGCCCACTTCACCATATATAATATCATTGCCTTCATCTCCATATAATTGGTCTTCCCCTATACCTCCGTACAAACTGTCATTTCCAGTTTTTCCATACAAATAATCATTTCCGTTTTCCCCATATACTTTATCGTCTCCAACATCACCAGTAATTTTATCTACTCCATCTCCACCGCTTATATAATCATTGCCAGCTTTACCATCTATGATATCATTACCTTTACCACCATATAGAATATCTATATCTCTGCCACCATATAGAATATCTTCACCTTCACCACCGTCAATATAATTTCTACCATCTTCGCCATATAAACTATCATTACCGCTTCCACCATACAGTGTATCGTCTCCTACACCACCATACGACTTATCAGCTCCTTCACCACACTCTATATGGTCATTTCCTATATTTCCATATATGATATCGTTAGATTTTCCTCCATAAAGATAATCATTGCCACCACATCCAATTAAAGTGTCTTGACCATCTCCTCCATCTATATTGTCATCACCTTCACCGCCATCAATGTAATCATTACCATCATATCCATATAATTTATCAGTTCCAAGTCCACCGTAAAGTTTATCCGCACCTTCTTCACCAAAGATGGAATCATTGCCACCTTTACCGTCTATAAAATCATCGCCTTTTCCACCATAGATAACATCATCACCCTCTCCACCATAGAGAGTATCTGCTTTTGCATTTCCTTTAATTATTTTTCCTATTTCATTACCACGTAAGATTTCTTTAGCTATAGTCTTATCATCCCATATAACTCCACTAAAAAATTCAATTTTTTCAACTTTATTCTTTATATTTTCAGTAGACACATCTATAAAATAATTTGTAATAGTTATCTTTTCATTAGAGTTCTTAATTTTGATCTCAAGATTATTCTCAGTACGTTTAAAACTAATATCCTCTGGATTTATTCCTTGTTCAAATTTTATAGTGTCTATATTTCCTTCTGTTTCATCATAGTCCTCTATAGTTTTTTCACCAGAATCTAAACCCAATATATATGTATCATTCCCAATTCCACCATTTAAATAATCATTACCCCTAAGACCATTTAAAATATCTTTCCCACCATTACCATATATTTTGTCATCTAAATCACTGCCTGTTATTATATCATTGCTTTCATAACCTGTTACTACTCCTTGTCCATATATATATATTGGTTGAGAATCAATAGTCTTTTGGTCCCAAATAGTACCGTCTGAAAATTGGATTTTTTCTATTTTATTATTTAAATTATTATAATAGTTTAAAATCTCAATTGAATCCTCAGTACCCCTAATTATAATTTTCAAATTATTTTCGTTCCTAGAAAATTGTAAATCAATAGGATTTATTTTCTCTCCAAATAAAATTGTATCTATATCACTTCCTGTTTCATCATAATCATCTATTACTTCTTTGCCAGAACCAATGTTGAATAAATAAACATCATTACCTATTCCACCATTTAAATAATCGTTACCTTTAAGCCCATTTAAAATGTCATCCCCACCATAACCATACAATTGGTCATCGAAATCACTACCTGTTATAATATCATTAGTTTCATAACCAGATATCACTCCTGTACCATTTATATGTATTGGTTGTATACTAATAGTTTTTTGATCCCAAATAGTGCCATCGGAAAAACAAATTTCTTCTATTTTATAACTATCTTGGTAGTAATAATTTGAGATTGTAATCGAATCTTCAGTATCTCTAATCAGAATCTTTAAATTGTTTCCACTTTTATAGAATTGAAGTTCACTAGCACTTATTCCTTCGCCGAAAACAATTGTATCAATATTGCCAATAGTCTTATCATTATCAATTATAATGTCCTTTCCATATCCACGGTTAAATATATATTTATCATTTCCTTTTCCACCTGTTAATTGATCGTTTCCTAAACCACCATCCAAAGTATCATTTCCTATATTTCCATTCAATACGTCATTTTTTTCTGTTCCAACCAATTGATAATCCTTCATATTAACCATCACCCCAATTTATATTTTTACTATCCCTCAATATCATTCTATCATTTGCTTAATTCATTTGAAATATTTAGTATCTATTCATATATTGACATTAAATTAATTTTCCTTGAATCTTTCTTATTTTTCAAAAAAAATAAGAAAGATAGATAGACTATCTTTCTTATTGGCTTGAAAAAATATAGTATTTACTTTTATGTAGAAGTACTTGTCTTATTGTTTCGCTTTCACATTCTAAATAATAAAGTTCGTTGACTTTCGGATCATCATCATTCTTACCAGTAAAATAAATCTTATTATCATATAGTGCTAAACGAGAATTTGATTCTATTTTTTTAGGAAAATCGTAGGTTATTTGTGAAATATCTCTGTCGGAATTAATCTTATATAGTGCAGTATTGTTGTTTTTATTAGTTGCAATCAAATATATTTCATTATTGTTAACAATTAAAGAATTAATCTTTTTTAAATTATTAGAAATAACTTTGTCTTGTTTTTTCTCATAGTCGTATATATGTAGCACTTCTTCTGTACTATCTAAAGACAGATATAACAACTGATCACCGAGGTTCTTATAGAAGATGCAATACCTATTCCCAAAGGTAACAACCTCCTTAATATCTGTTGTTCTTAAATCATATGAAAATAATGCTGTATGACTATTTGTATCTAAAGCATAAAAAAATAACTGGTTATTCTCTTCAAAACTATATAAGTCTCCTGATATTTTATAGTTATCCTTTAAAGAAATCTCTTTATTATCTTCTAAACTATATATAGTTAAAGGCCTTGCCGTTGACATAGAATCCTCTTCATATGATGCATACGCTATGTATTTGCCTTGACTATCAATTTTAAAGTTATAACTAAAGTATTTATCTAATTTAATACTGTTATCCTTGTAGATTATTTCTAAGTAATTATTATTTAAAGAAGTTCCTGCATTTTTAAATCTGCTAAAAATATAAAGATCATTTTTATTTTGATATTTTATATCTAAAAGACTATTAAATGTATTTATCTTATTAAGCGAGTCCCGCTCTAAAGAATTTATTTCAATTTTATCGTCTTTCGCTTCAGCTATAATAATATCGGGGAAATTAAAATTAACAGTATTTTCATCTTCAGTTGTTTCTATATTCGTAACTGTATCTTGATCTGCACCTTTATTCTTAATGTGACAACCTGATAATCCAACAGTAATTACACAAATAACAAGAATATTAATTAACTTTCTTGCCATGGCTTCTCTTCCCCTTGCAATCACATACTATAAAGTTCTTACCAAAGAACCCTATAATAGTTTACAACGTTAACTTCTATTTATCAATGACTTTATTTTAATATTATTCAATGTTATACTTTAATTTAGAAATCCTAAGAACTTGAAAGGACGTTGATTATGGCACTAGATGGAATATTTCTTAGTAGTTTAATATATGAACTGCAAAATAAGATTATAAATGGAAGAGTCACAAAAATAAACCAACCTGAAGAAGATGAAATTCAACTAACAATTAGAACTGAGGATAATGAGAATATTAAGCTACTGCTAAGTGCTAATAGTACATATCCCAAGATACATGTGACCAAAATAACCAAAGAAAATCCTATGAATCCACCGATGTTTTGTATGATTTTAAGAAAATATTTAAGTGGTTCAAAAATTTTAGACGTATCTCAACTAGAAAATGATAGGTTAGCAATTATTAAATTTAAAAGTACTGATGAATTTGGATTTAACAGCGAATACTCGCTTATAACCGAAATTATGGGAAGACACAGTAATATAACTTTAGTCCGCGATAGAGACAACGTTATAATGGATTCAATTAAACGTCTCAGCGCTGATATAAATCGTTATAGAATGCTTATGCCTTCTATAGAATACATATATCCTCCAAGAGATAGTAAATTGAATCCTTTAAACTTCTCTGTGGAAGAATTAAGCAATAGTATAAATAATCAAGAACTTATCTTTAATGATAACTTCTTCTCAAACATATTTTCTGGATTATCTAAAGAAATCTCTAAGGAATTAAAAATTGCATACGAACTCCATCCTTTATATGATGGCGGAAAGTTTATAGAAACTAAAGATGTATCTAGTTTATACAAATTTTTATCTGATTTCTTTGTCGTATTTAAGGAACATAACTATGTCTTCGCTTGCTACGAAAAGAGTAATGTTATAAAAGGATTTCATTGCATTAACTTAAAAATCTATGAAAGCTTTAATAAAAAAGTTTTCAGTACTGCTAGCGAACTAATAGAATATTTTTATGCGGCAAAGGATAAACAAGAGAGATTAAACTCTAAAAGCGCTAACTTACATAGATTATTAATGACTAATATAGATAGGTGCATTAAGAAAAAAGACATACTTTCCAAAACATTACTAGAAACTGAAACTAAAGATCAGTATAGATTATACGGTGAACTTTTAACTGCTAATATCTATGCTATTAAACCTAACGATAAAGAAATAACTGTTTTAGACTACTATAAAGAAGAAGAAGAATATATCACCATAACTTTAGATCCTTTGAAATCTCCCTCAGAAAATATTCAAAAATACTTCAAAAAATATAATAAACTAAAGATGTCAGAGCAGATGTCTAAAATTCAGATGGATAACAATACTGAAGAGCTTGAATACTTATATTCTGCATTAAACAACTTAGAGATGGCAGAAACTTATCAAGAAATAGAAGATATAAAAAATGAATTAGTTAATGAAGGCTATATTAAGTTTTCTAAGAATAATTCTTCGAAAAATAAAAAAGCTTCAAAGCCACTAAAGTATGTTTCTTCAGATGGTTATGAGCTTTATGTTGGGAAAAATAATATACAAAATGACTACTTAACCTTAAAATTTGCTAACAAACATGATTTATGGTTTCATACCAAGAACATACCAGGTTCTCACGTAATTATCAGAAGAGAGACCTTAGATGAAGTCCCTGATTCCACTATTTTAGAAGCAGGAAACCTAGCTGCTTTCTATAGCAAAGGGCAAAAATCTTCTCAGGTTCCTGTAGATTATACTGAGGTTAAAAATGTAAAAAAACCAAGTGGTGCAAAAGCAGGTATGGTCATTTATTATACTAATAAAACCCTATATGTTACTCCCAAAGAACCTGAAATAAATAAAACCAACTAATAGACTTAAATGAAAAGTCTCCATAATAAAGTAAAATATTTCTTTACTTTATGGAGACTTTCTCCTATACTAATAAATTCGGAAAAATAGAGAATTTAATAAAGTATATTCTTTAAAAAACTCATTCTATGAATTGGCGTTATACCAAACATTTTAATAGCTCTTACATGTTCTTCTGTTCCATAGCCTACATTAGCTTCAAAGTTATAATTAGGATATTTCTTATGATAATCTTGCATTATCTCATCTCGAAAAACTTTAGCAATTATTGATGCAGCAGCAATACTTATACTTAGATTATCACCTTTATAATAGTATTTGTTTTCACACTCTATACCACTTACCGGAAATCCATCTGAAATAACTAAATCTGGTCTAACTTTTAAACCTTTTATAGCTCTTTTGAAAACTTCATTGTTACACCAAGCTATTCCCTTTTCATCTATTTCATTATTATCTGCAATACCGATTGCGTAGGATACGGCTCTTTCTTTTATTAACTTATCAAGTTCTTCTCTTTTTTTTGCAGAAAGCTTTTTCGAATCTTTTATGCCTAATATCAAGTTCTCATCCTTTAAATCGTAAAGATCCAAGACAACTGCAGCTGCAACAATCGGTCCTGCAAGAGGGCCTCTACCTACCTCATCAACCCCAGCAGTTATTGCATATACCCCTTGATCTCTGTCAAACGTATACATAGATTTTATTCTTGCTAGTTCCTCTATAGCTTTCATTGCATCTCTTTGTAATTTATCTCCTAAAGCGTTTACGTTTTTTCTTTTATCAGCTTTAAGTAAATTAATAATATCTTCATCAACGGAATCGACACTTTGCAAATACTCTTTAACAGCTTTAAAGTTCATGGTTTCTATATTATTCACTAACGTACCTCTCTAAAGATATCTTTCCAAGCTTACCACCTCGGAATTCATCTAAAAGCATTATTGCTACTCTGTTGTAATCAATATTGTTCCCAGATAATATCATACCTCTTTTTCTCGCTATATTATCCATATTATCTATTGCTGTTTCAGCTATAGAATCCAGCTTATATCTCTCCATTAAACTCTTTGGAGCAATAACCATTAAATCTTCGATAAGTTTTAAAGCAAGTTCTTCTACATCCATAATCTCATCTTTTATTGCTCCAGTAAAAGCTAAATTTAAGCCTACTCTATTATCTTCAAACTTTGGCCACAGAACCCCTGGAGTATCAAGTAATTCTATACCGATTTTAGTTCTTATCCATTGTTTACTTTTTGTTACACCTGGCCTATCACCAGTTTTGGCTATAGAGCTTCCTGCCATTCTATTTATAAAGGTGGATTTTCCTACGTTTGGAATTCCTACTACCATAGCTTTAGTTTTTATATTTATAAGACCTTTTGCTTTCATCCTATCATGTTTTTCTTTTAGTAATTGATCTATAGCAGGTTTAATATTTCTTATTCCTTGACCATTTAAGCAGTTTACAGTTAGTATCTTTGTCTCTTCATTGCTTAAATTATCAATCCATTCTTTTGTACATCTTTCATCACTTAAATCACTCTTATTTAATAAAATAATTCTTGGCTTACCCTTTGTTATCTCATCTATATCAGGATTTGCACTTGATTTAATAATTCTAGCATCTCTTATTTCAATAACTACATCTACAAGTTTTAAGTTCTCTTTAATTTCCCTACGTGTCTTTGACATATGTCCGGGAAACCAATTAATTTTATCTATCACAGAAGCATACCTCCTAATTGTTATAAAAATTGTACTCTGTTAATTTATCTATATAATTTGCAAATTATGGTTTAACTATTAATAGCAAATTTACTTGTCTATATAAACAAAAAGGAGCTCATATAAGAGCCCCGATTTTTTTACATTCTTTCTTTAACTTTTGCAGCCTTACCTACTCTATCTCTTAAGTAGAATAATTTAGCTCTTCTTACTTTACCTCTTCTTACAACAGTAATTTTAGAGATGATTGGGGAGTTGATTGGGAATGTTCTTTCTACTCCAACATTGTAAGCAACTCTTCTAACTGTGAAAGTTTCTCTAGTTCCACCGTTTTGCTTTTTGATTACTGTTCCTTCAAAAGCCTGAATTCTTTCTTTTTCGCCTTCTTTAATTTTAACGTCTACTCTTATAGTATCTCCTACGTTAAATTCAACGATATCGTCTCTTAAGTATTCAGCTTCGATTTGTTTTATTATATCTAACATTGTGCATTCCTCCTTGATAATTATTTTGACGTTCTTACCCATCCACTTGGAAGGCAGAGGACCGCCCGTACTAGCACAAAGTTTATATTACCATATAAACTTAGGGAAATCAACAATTATTTATCTTCTTCTGCATAGTTTTCATATTGTTTCAAAAGTTTTAGATCTTCCTTGCTTAAGGTTAACTTTTGAAATAAATCATAACGCTTTTCTTTCGTGATTATAAGAGACTTTAATCGTCTCCATTTTCGTATATTTTCATGATGACCTGATAAAAGCACCTCTGGAACTTTTTTGCCCCTAAATTCCACGGGTCTTGTATATTGGGGATATTCTAAGGTTCCATCGCTAAAAGATTCTATCTCAAAACTTTCATTTTTGTTAAGTACGCCAGGACATAGTCTGCATATGCTATCAACAATAGGTATGCAAGCCATTTCTCCTCCTGTTAATATAAAATCCCCTATAGATATTTCCATATCTATAGCTTCATAAGCTCTCTCATCTATTCCTTCATAATGTCCACACAAAAATATTAATTCCTCTTCTTTAGCAAGCTCTGAGGCCATTGCTTGATTAAATATAATTCCTCTAGGTCCTAGGTATATGACTTTTCCCTTATTATTTTCCTTTATAGCTTTTATGGAATCAACAATAGGTTGAGCTGCCATAACCATACCTGCACCACCGCCATAAGAATAATCGTCTACTCGCTTATGCTTATCTAAGGTATAATCTCTAATATTATGGGCTTTTACATCAATAATATGTTTTTCATGTGCTCTTCCAAGAATGCTGTGGTTAAAGATATCGAACATCTCTGGAAAAAGGGTTAATATATCTATCTTCACATCCACATCTCCACCGGTTGTATAGTAATAACTCTTTTTTCAATATCTATAGTATCAACCACAGGATCTATTACAGGTATTAAAAGATCTTCACGACCTTCTCTTATTGACCAATAAACGTCATTGCTTCCTGTAAAAATAACATCCTTAATTACACCTTCATCTTTTCCATTATGATCAACAACATTACATCCAATAAGATCTGCAACAAAATATCTACCTTCTGGCAATTTTATAGCATTCTCTCTGTCTACCTGCATGTATTCATTTTTATATCTCATAGCTTCTTCAACAGTATCTATACCTTCAACTTTAACTATAACCTTTTGTGGCTGAAGTTTGCACCATGAAACATTATATTCCTTGCCTTTTATAAAAACCTTTTTAAGCTTATTGAAGCGTCTAATATCATCGGTTAGAGGCTTAACTTTAAATTCACCTTTCAATCCGTGAACATTTGTAATTATACCCACAGCTAAAAATTCTACCATTAATATCATCTCCTCAAATTTCGTATATAAATAAAGAGTTAGGAATTCTCCTAACTCTTATACTATTTCAACAACAACTTTTTTATTTTCTTTTACAGCTGCCGCTTTGACAACAGTTCTAATAGCTTTAGCTATTCTTCCCTGTTTGCCGATTACTTTACCCATATCATCTGGGCTCACCTTAACTTCTAGAACAATTGACTGTTCTCCAAGTGTTTCATTAACTTGGACTTCATCTGGGTTATCAACTAAAGATCTAACTATAGTCTCAAGTAAAGCTTTCATAAAAAACTACCCCCAGTACTATTTTGTAATTCCGCTGTTAGTGAATAATCTTTTAACGATATCAGTTGGTTGTGCACCATTCTTCATCCAAGTTTCAGCTTTTTCACTATCAATCTTAACAGTCATTGGTTCAGTTGTTGGATTGTAGTAACCAATTTCTTCGATGAATTTACCATCTCTTGGTGCTCTTGAATCAGCAACAACTATTCTATAGAAAGGAGCTTTCTTTGAACCCATTCTTCTTAATCTGATTTTTACTGCCATTGTTTTTTCACCTCCTTTAAAGTGTCTAAATGTTTATGCAAATGGAAGTTTTCCAAATAAACCTTTTTTGTTAGCCTTTCCAGGCTTGAAGTTTTTAAATTGCTTCATAGTCTTTTTCATCATCTCGAAATCTTTAAGAAGTTTATTAACTTCTTGGATTGATAATCCGCAACCATCAGCTATTCTTTTCTTTCTTGATGGAGATTTTTGAACCAAAGAAGGATTTCTTCTTTCCTTTACAGTCATAGACTGAACTATAGCTTCTTTCCTTTTTAGTTCTTTCTCACCTTGAGCAAAATCAACACCTTGCATTGCTTTAGCATCAACTCCAGGAATCATTTCGATAAGCTTGTTAAGCGGTCCTAATTTTTTCATCTGATTAAAAGATGTTATCAAGTCTTCAAGAGTAAACTCTTGATTTAACATTCTCTCACCAAGCTCTTTAGCTTCCTTTTCATCAATAGCCGCTTGTGCCTTTTCAATAAGAGACAATACATCTCCCATTCCAAGAATCCTAGATGCCATTCTATCTGGATGGAATACTTCAAGGTCATTTACCTTTTCACCTAAACCAACAAATTTAATTGGTTTTCCAGTAAGCGCCTTTATAGAAAGAGCAGCTCCACCCTTTGTATCACCATCGAGTTTTGTAAGTACAACACCATCTATATCAAGAGTTTCATCAAAAGTTTTAGCTACATTAACAGCTTCTTGACCTGTCATAGAATCTACAACTAATAATATTTCATCTGGTGTTACATCTGCTTTTATATTTTTTAATTCTTCCATCAGCTCTTCATCAATTTGAAGACGCCCAGCAGTATCTATAATAACAACATTATTGCCGTTATCCTTTGCATGTTTAATTCCTGCCTTTGATATTTCAACTGGAGAAATTTTATCACCCATTGAAAACACAGGTATATCTATCTGTTTTCCTAATACCTCTAATTGTTTAATCGCTGCTGGTCTATAAACGTCGCAGGCTACTAAAAGAGGCTTCTTATTTTTCTTTCTTAAATTAAGTGCAAGTTTTCCTGCCATAGTTGTTTTACCAGCACCTTGAAGACCAACTAACATGATTATGGTAAAACCTGTAGAAGAAAGTTTTAATTCACTCTCTGTACTACCCATTAGATCCTTTAATTCATCGTTAACAATTTTAATTACCTGTTGACCAGGTGTTAAACTCTCAAGAACTTCTGAACCTAAACACTTGTCACTTACCTTATTTACAAATTCTTTAACTAATTTAAAATTAACATCAGCTTCTAATAAAGCACGCTTTACTTCCTTCATAGCCTCTTTAATATCTGCCTCTGTAAGCTTACCTTTGCCTCTTAACTTTTTAAGAGTCTCTTGAAGCTTTTCGCCTAATCCTTCAAAAGCCATAATAGCTCTCCTTTCTACATAGTTGTAGAAGTAACATATTCTTTAAGGTTATCTATTTCTGTCTTTATCCTATCGTCATCAGTTAAAGTATTAATAAGTTGTAATTTTTCTATTAAAACTTTTTTAAAAATTTTTTCTTCTTCACTTTTTTTAAGGAGCATTAGTTTTTCTTCATAACTATACAAAAGCTTGTGACATCTTTTTATAGTATCAAAGGTAGCTTGCCTGCTTGTTGAATTAATTTCAGCAATTTCTCCTAAAGATAAATCCTCATCATAATAAAGCTTCATTAAATCAAATTGCTTTTCTGTAAGCAACACTCCGTAAAAATCTAATAATAATGACATTTCAAATCTATCGTCCATTATAATCTCCTGACACAATAAGTATGTTAACAGATAAATCGATTGGTGTCAAGTATTTTTCCTTAACAGTCAAGGTTTTTTCCTTAACACCTATTTCTTTAGAATAATGCTTCTACAAATTCACTTGCATCAAATTCTTGTAAATCATCAATGGATTCACCAACACCAATAAGCTTAACTGGAATGTTCAATTCATGTTTAATAGAAATAACCACTCCACCTTTAGCCGTTCCGTCAAGCTTTGTTAAAATAATTCCGTCAACTTTACAGATTTCATTAAATTGCTTTGCTTGACTTACAGCATTTTGTCCTGTAGATGCATCTAAAACTAATAAAGTTTCCTTTTCTGCATGACCATATTCTCTTTCAATTATTCTGTTTATTTTACCAAGTTCATTCATTAAATTTTTCTTATTATGAAGTCTCCCAGCTGTATCACAAAGTAAAATATCAACATTTCTAGCTTTTGCAGCTTGAACTCCATCAAAAACAACTGCTGCGGGGTCTGAACCTTCTTGATGTTTAATAATTTCTACCTCTGCTCTTTTGCTCCAAACCTCTAATTGGTCTATTGCAGCAGCTCTAAAAGTATCTGCCGCAATCATGAGAACATTATATCCTGATTTTTTTAGTTTTGCAGACATCTTTCCTATTGAGGTAGTTTTTCCTGCGCCATTAACGCCTATAACAAGCATTACCTTTGGAGTATCTTGCTTTGTAAAATCTTCTCTTGTGCTACCTAATATTTCAACAATTACTCTTTTTAATGCAGGATAAACCTCAGATACTTCATTAATTCTTTCTTCTTTAATCTTCTTTTTCAATTCATCAATTATAAACATAGATGTATCAACACCTACATCTGCTGTTATTAAAATTTCTTCAAGTTCATCAAACAAATCTTCATCAATTGAAATATAGTTACCTAACATTACATTGATTTTTTCAGTAAGATTTTCTTTTGTCTTGTTAAGCCCATTTTTTAATTTATCAAAAAAACCACCAAACATTATACTGCCTCCATATTATTATTTGTTAGATCTACAGATACAATCTTTGATACCCCTTTTTCTTCCATGGTTACACCATAAAGAACATCACTAGCTTCCATTGTACCTTTTCTATGTGTTATTACTATAAATTGAGTGTTTGAAGAGAATTTTTTAAGGAATTCAGCATATCTTGATACATTAACATCATCAAGAGCGGCCTCTATCTCATCTAATATACAGAATGGAGTTGGTTTCATCTTTAAAATAGCAAATAATAAAGCTATGGCAGATAAACCTTTTTCTCCACCGGACATCAAGTTAATATTTTGAAGCTTTTTACCTGGTGGTTGAACATTGATTTCAATTGGCGATAACAAAACATCATCTCCATTTATTAACAAGTCTCCACTTCCACCTTTAAATAGCTGTTGGAAAGTTTCATTAAACAAAACCTTGAGTTTTTCAAAATTTTCATTAAATACTTCTTTCATCTTCTCAGTCATCTCTTCAATAACCTTCATAAGTTCATCTTTAGCATTTATAAGGTCTTCTCTTTGATTATTCATAAAAGTATACTTTTCTTTAATTTCCTTATACTCTTCAATAGCACCAACATTAACTACACCTAAAGAAGAAATCTGTCTCTTTAATGAATATATTATATCTTTTACTGAAGCTACTTCTAAATTCTCCACCTTATATTCATAAGCTTCTGCTAAAGTTAAATTAAACTCCTCATTAAGCTTATTTAAAATATTCTCATACTCCGTTTCACTTTTAGCTATAGCTACTTCTTGTCTGTGCTTCAATTCTTCTCTAGAATTAATAGTATCGTTTATAATCTCTAATTGATCATTTACTTTTTTCTGTCTTTCCCTAAAACCTAATTTTTTCCCTTCAATTTCTTCGAAGAACTTATTTTTTGATATAATGTATGAATTTATACTCTCTAAGATATTATTATTATTTTTAATTTTTTCTTTCATCGCTTCTATAGCCGACTTTGACAGTATAATTTCATTTTCCTTTGTCTTAATTCTTTCAGAAATTTCTTCTATCTCATATTTTAGACTTTCAAAAGAACTTTTCTTACTGCTAAGAGCTTCTATTGTCTTTGCTTCCTCAATTTTATAGCTAGTTAGCATATCCTTTCTTTCACTTATACTTTTGCTGACTTGCTGTTTTTTAGATTCCTCTTCTTCTATAAAAACTTTTAACTGTTCTTTTCTATTTTTGAACCTTAAAACGCTCTCATTTTTGTCATTAAGTAATGACTGTTTCTCTTCTAATTCTGTTTTTAACTTTGATACAATTTCTCTGTTAGTACTTACAACCTTTTTAACATTTAATATTTCTTTTTCTAACGCAGATACTCTTTCCTCAACCTTAGTTTTTTCAATATTATTAAAATGTATCTTATCTGTTAAGTTTAGAATTTCTTCATCAGATAAAGCTATTTCTTTTCTTAAATTTTCTATTTTTATTTTTTTATCTTCTAACTTATCACTTATTTCCTTTAATTTATCACTAATGTCTTCAATTTCTCTTTTTCTACCGATAATATTTAAGGATTTGCTATACAGAGATCCACCGCTTAAGGAACCTCCTGGACTCACTACTTCACCTTGAAGAGTTACAATCCTATATGAATAATTACTAGCCTTAGCAATAGCTGTCGCAGCATCTAGCTCCTCAGCAATCAAGGTTCTTCCAAAGACAAAATCTATTGCTTTCTTAAATCTCGCCTCATATTCTATTAACTCCGAAGCAATACCTAAATATCCCTTCATATTGGCAATATTTTTATCAACACTAATAACATTACTTCTTATAGTATCTAGTGGTAGGAAGGTAGCACGACCTAAATTATTATTCTTTAAATGCATAATAAGTTTTTTTGCATCTTTTTCAGTTGAAGAAATAATATTTGAAATTCCTGATCCAACAGCAATTTCTATAGCAGTCTCATACTTCCTATTTACAGAAATAACTTCTCCTAATACATTGACCTCTCCTTGAAGGTTATCTATCCTATTTTCTTTTATATGGCTCATAAGATTTTTAACAGATTTTGTATAACCTTCATATTGCTCTTCTAACTTGTTTAAAAAACTTAGATTAGTTTCACCTTTAGTTTTTTCATTTGTAAGTTCCTTTAGATCTTTTTCCTCTATAGTCAAGTTTCTTGAAAGTCTGCTGAGATTTTTCTTACTTTCAAAGCTTTGATCTTCTAATTCTAAAGATTTTTTCTTTAACTCTTCGGTTTCTTTTAATAAGGCAAGCTTTGTATTAGTATTAATAGCTATGGTGTTTTCATTACTTTCCATTGAAGCTAAAATCCCTTGGTTCTTTAACTTTACATTTTCTATCTCATTATTGATGACAGCTATTTCACTTGTAAAATCAAAGATTTTAACATCCAAATCACTGGCTTCCACTTTAGCTTTGTCTATATTAACTTCTTGTATACTTATACTGTCATTAACAGACTGCACTTCTTGCTCAGTATTTTCTATTGCAGATGTTAACTCTTTAAGCTTTTCATCTGTTGCTTTTATATCTAAGCTATGTTGTGTACTTATAGCCTGCATATCAGTTATTTTTTTTCTAAGGTTTTCTACTTCCACTACTTCTTTTTCAGCTATAACATTGCTATTGCTAATTCTTTCTTCTAAAAGAATATTTTCTGCCCTTACTTCTTCACGGCTTTCGTTTTGCTTTTGAAATTCTTCTCTTTCTTTAAAGACCTCTTTCTCAAGTTCTTCCTGAAGTTCTATAAGCTTGTTTTGTTCATCTTTAAGCTTACTCTTATCTTCATAAATTTCCTTTAAAGCTTCTTCTTGCTGTTTTAAGGCTTCTTTATTTACTTCTAATTTACTTTGAATTTTTTCAACTGAATCTATCATCAAGGATATTTCATTATTCTTAAGACTTTCAGAAAGCTTTAAAAATTCCTTTGCTTTCTCACTTTCAATTTCTAAAGGTCCTAATCTCTCCTCATAGGTAGATAATATATCATTAAGCCTCACTATGTTTTGTTCTGTTAAATTAAGCTTTTTTTCAGATTCATTTTTTCTACTTTTATATTTTACAATTCCTGCTGCTTCCTCAAGAAGTTCTCGCCTTTCATCTGAACTACCACTAAGCAATGCTTCTATCTTACCTTGGCTAATTATTGAATAACCTTCCTTACCTATCCCCGTATCCATAAACAATTCATGTATATCCTTTAATCTACACTTTGTATTGTTTATATAATACTCACTATCACCAGATCTAAATAACCTTCTAGAAATTGTGACCTGTGAATAATCAAGAGGCAACCCATGATCTGAGTTATCTAAAATCAAGGCTACTTGTGCTAGTCCTACCGGTTTTCTATAGGCAGTTCCTGCAAAAATAACATCCTCCATCTTACCGCCTCTTAAATTTTTAACACTTTGCTCCCCAAGTACCCATCTTATAGCATCTGAGATATTACTTTTTCCGCTACCGTTAGGGCCTACGATGGCTGTAATTCCGTCTTTAAGTTCTATTTCTGTTTTGTCCGCAAAGGATTTAAAGCCCCTAAGCTCAATAGCTTTCAAATACATTTACATCTCTCCTAAGTATCTATATAAAAAATGCTGGTAAAATGCTTATAAGCATTGATATGATAACGAAAACTATCATTACTTTAAATGCTATATCTCTCTGAGATTTTTTCATCTTTTATCACCTCTTTGGATATTTTCTATTCATAGTTTAAAGGAATTTCCCATAAATATCAACAAATATTAAAAACCGTGGAGAAGCAATTATTGCCTCCGCGGTTTTACTCAGTGTCTAAGTTATATACTCTACTTTCACCATTTAAAAATATCATTAAATGATTTCTTAGAATGTTTTTATCCTGTCTAACCTCAAGCCTCTTTAGTCCTAATACCTGAAGAACTTCTTTAAAATATTTTTTCTTATTAGCATACACCTTTGAAATATCCTTTGGATTTATACTGCAATATATTTCTCCACTATATCCAATAGGAATTTTTGAAATAAGAATATCCTTATAAAGCGATGCTTCCACTAGTTCCCTAAATGCTGGATGAAATGGTCCTGCAACGATTTCTCCATCAACATTAATATCTTCTGTTGGTTGCAATCCTATCCGTATAACATTTATATTATTTTTTAAAAACATTTTATATATAACTTTTGATATCTCTACTGCTTTTTCTAAAGTATATGGCTCATAAATACCTTGCTTAAACATAGTTTCCATTGGAGTATTTGTTATTACAAGAGACGGATATATTCTAACCAAAGTAGGTTTCATTTCAATAATCTTCTCTGCGGTTTTAATATCCTTTTCCTCTGTATCTCCTGGAAGACCAACCATCACTTGAAGTCCTAAAGTAAAACCATATTCTTTGATTAGTCTACTAGCAAAAACTACGTCTTTTTCATTATGTCCTCTTCCAGATTTTTTTAACACTTCATCATCTAAAGACTGTACTCCTAATTCAATTATATCAACTTTGTAACTTCTTAGATGCTCTAATATATCATGATTTATATAATCTGGTCTAGTAGATAATCTTATGTATTTTATAAGTTTTTTCTCTTTATATTCCTTTGCTACAGCTAAAAGTTGTCTTTGCTTTTCAATATCGATTGCTGTAAAAGTTCCTCCAAAGAAAGATACCTCTATAGTAGAATTGTTAATATCTATGGTTTCTATGTATTCCTCTATAGTATTCCTCACAAACTTATCATCTATAACCTCACTATTTCCTGTTATAGTGTTTTGATTGCAAAATACACAATTATGAGGGCAACCTTCATGTGGAACAAAAATCGGTATAATAACATGTTTATTCTTCATTTTTATTCTCCATCGCAAGTAAAACTTCCTTTGCTGCCATTTGTTCTGCTTCCTTTTTACTAAATCCTTCTCCACTTCCTAAAACCTTATTAGCTACTTCTAAGTTAACAAAAAAACGTCTTCTGTGAGGAGGTCCATCATATTTTTCTAATTTGTAAGCAATAGAGATTTCTCCATCCTTTTGTAATACTTCTTGCAAACGTGTTTTATAGTCAAGAACTATTTTATTATCTAAAGCAAGATTTATAACTTCCTTAAAATGCAGTAAAATAAATTCTCTCGCAGCATCGTAGCCTTTATCTAAGTATATTGCCGCTATAACTGCCTCAACTGCGTCAGCTAAAATTGATGTTCTACTTCTTCCACCAGTTAATTCCTCACCTTTACTCATTAAAAGAAAATTACCTATATTCCAATCCCTTCCAACGGAATGTAATGAATTTTCACATACAATAAGTGACCTAAGCCTTGTAAGCTCTCCCTCACTCTTTCCATGAAGTTCTTTAAATAAATACTCAGATATAGTAAGTTGTAAAACGGAATCTCCTAAAAACTCTAAACGTTCGTTATAATCTATATGTTTTTTCTGATTTACAAATGAACTATGAGTTAAAGCAGTATTTAATAAATCTATATTTTCAAAAGAAACATTTAATTGCTCTTCAAGGATTCTTATTCTTTTAATTCTTTGGTTCACACTAAACTCTCCTTACGAAGTTTATTCCTCAGCCTACTCATTGTTAATAGACTGAGGAATAAACTTAATTATAGGTTTAAGCCCCGCAATATACGGGGCTTTTATTAACCTTCAATATGTTCTCTTATGTATTCAACTACATTTCCTACTGTCGAAGCTTTTTCAGCGTCTTCATCTGGAATTTCTATATCAAATTCACTTTCTAAAGCCATAATTAATTCAACTATATCTAGTGAATCTGCGCCTAAATCATCGACGAAAGATGAATCCATTGTTACCTCGTCTTCATCAACACCTAATTGCTCAGCAATTATACCCTTAACCTTTTCAAATACCATACTTACACCTCCCTTTAAAACTTATATTATGATAATATTATAAGAATAATATATCGTCAATACATTAAATAATAGATTTTTCTTTTACATGCTGTGTTCAATCTCTAAAATACCCTCAGTAATCTTATCTATAACCTTATTTTCATATACTAAGTTCGCTTGCCTTACAGCATTTTTAAAAGCTCTTGCATCTGAAGAACCATGAGCTTTTATGCAAATACCATTAGTTCCTAAAAAAGCTGAACCTCCAACTTCCTTGTAGTCGAATTTCTGCTTAAATATTTTGAAAACAGGTTTTAACAATATTCCACCGATTTTTGTTCTAGTGGATGACATTATTTCTTCTTTCAATACTCCAAGGATGCTACTTGCAACACCTTCATAGGTCTTTAAAATAGTATTTCCTACAAAGCCATCACATACAAGTATATTTACATCGCCATAAGGTATTTCTCTTGGTTCAACGTTTCCTACAAAGTTTATAGGGGCTTCCTTTAATAGCGGGAAAGCTCCTTTAGTAAGTTCATTACCTTTTTCTTCTTCAGAGCCGATATTCACTAATCCAACTGTTGGATTGTTTATCTTCATAACAGCTTCAAAATAAACCTTTCCCATAAGTGCAAATTGTGGAAGGTATTCTGGCTTACAATCAACATTTGCTCCTACATCTATAACCATAAAGGAATTATTTTTCCCTGGCATTATAGGTGCTAGAGCAGGTCTTTTCACCCCTTTAATTCTTCCTATGATAACCGTTGCACCTGTTAAAAGAGCACCTGTGCTTCCTGCTGAAATTATACCATCTGCACTACCATCTTTAACAAGGTTTAAAGCTTTAACAAGGCTTGAATCCTTCTTCTTTTTTATAGCCATAGCTGGATGTTCGTTATTTGTAATTATATCTTCAGCATTAACAATTGAAACTCTACTGCTGTCGTATTTATATTTACTTAGTTCTTCATTTATGAGCTTTTCCTTCCCACAAAAAATAAGCTTAATACTATCATCTTCTAATGCTTGAATACATCCCTCTACAACAGCACTAGGTGCATTATCTCCACCCATAGCATCTACAGCAATTATCATTAGTCACACCCCACTTTGTATACTAATCTTTGTACGTAACTTTATATAAGACACCTTCTGACATATTGTCCTAATTTTAAACCGAGAATTGAGGATTTATGAATTTAACATATCCACAACTTACATAAAAATAAAAGAAAGTCAAACGACTTTCTTTTGGTGATTATTCCTCAGTAGCAATAACTTCTTTATCTTTATAGTTTCCACAGTTTTTGCACACTCTATGAGCAAGCTTCATTTCGTGGCACTTTGGACACTCTACTATTCCTGGCATTGATGCTTTAAAAGTTTGAGCTCTTCTTGAAGCAGTTTTTGCTTTTGAGAATTTTCTAGCTGGATTTCCCATTGACTACACCTCCTCAGTATTTGAAAACAATTCTTTAAGTTTTTCTAATCTTGGATCTATGACATCATCATCACAATGACAACTATCATGGTTTTTATTAATACCACAGACAGGACATAGTCCTTTGCACTTCTCAGTACAAAGTATCTTCATAGGAAGAGAGAAATTAATATTGTTTTCAATAATTTCTTGTAAATCTATAACCTCAGTATCAATAAAGATGAAATCATCATCTCTATTATCTATATCATAAGTTAGCTTTTCATGGATCTCTAGGTCCAACGGATATTCTACCTCATCTAAACATCTTGAACAATTTAGATATAAAAGGCCGCTAACAACTCCATCGATATATATAATTTGATCTAAACACTTAAGGATTCCTTTAAAATTTAGTGGCTCATTCATTTTAAAAGTTCCCGTTTTAAGATTCTTACTGTCGATTGTAAAAACAATGTCCTTAGTTGAAGATTGTTGTAGATTTAATGTTGATAAATCAAATTTCATCATATCACTCCAAAATTCATGTTATATAAATATTAAGCCACAAACAAGTTTTATTATATAAATCGTTGAATAATTTGTCAAGGAGTTTTTATTTACAGCATAGTTCCTTTGTATCTCTAGCAATCATAAGTTCTTCATCTGTTGGGATTACAAGAATCTTAATTTTAGAACTTTCTGTTGATATACAAGCTTCTACACCAGCTGCAGCCTCATTAAGCTTTGAATCTATTTCCGCTCCAATAATTTCCAAACCCTTAGCAACTTCTGATCTTACCAGTGCAGCATTTTCTCCTATACCACCAGCAAAAGCTATACAGTCAACTTTTCCTAATGTCACTGCATACGAACCTATGTATTGGCGAATTTTATTAAAGAATATATCTCTAGCAAGAATGGATCTTTCTACACCTTCTCCTGCAGTACTTCTTATATCTCTAAAATCACTACTTAATCCAGATATACCAAGTAAGCCTGATTTTTTATTTAATATATTATCAACTTCATCACAAGAATAGCCCTTTTCTTTCATTAAGAAAGTTACAATCGATGGGTCAATGCTACCACTTCTTGTTCCCATGCATAATCCTTCAAGTGGTGTAAAGCCCATTGAAGTATCTACAGATTTTCCATTCTTAACGGCAGCTAAACTAGCTCCGTTTCCTAAATGACAAGTAATAATATTTATATCATCAACATTCTTTCCTATCATTTCAGCAGCCTTTTGAGTAACATATTTATGTGATGTTCCATGGAAACCATATTTTCTTATAGCATCATTCTCGTATAATTCGTATGGAATTGGGTAAAGGTATGCTTCCTTTGGCATAGTTTGATGAAAAGCAGTATCAAACACAGCTACCATAGGAACTTCTGGCATCATTTCTTTACAAGCGTTTATTCCGATTATATTCGGAGGATTATGTAACGGAGCAAGCTTCACGCAGTCTTCGATTGATTTCATAACCTCGTCATTTATTACTACTGAAGAGGCATATTTTTCTCCTCCATGAACAACTCTATGTCCAACTGCTGATATTTCACTCATATCAGCTATTACACCGTATTCTTTGTTAGTCAATGCTTCTATTACTAATCTAACACCATCTTTATGGTCTTTTATAACTTCCTTTATATCGTATTTTTCTCCATTAACCTTATGGATTAATATAGAACCTTCAATACCAATTCTCTCAACTAAACCCTTTGCTAAAACTTCTTCATTATCCATATTAAAAAGTTGATACTTTATTGACGAACTTCCACAATTAATTACTAGTACTTTCATTTTTCCATCCCACTTTCTGCTGTATATTATTAAATTCCTTTTTGTGCTTGAACTGCTGTCATTGCTACGACGTTTACTATATCTTCTGGACTACAACCTCTAGAAAGGTCATTAATTGGTTTTGCAAATCCTTGACATATAGGTCCTATAGCTTCTGCTCTTGCAAATCTTTGAACCAACTTGTAACCAATATTACCAGTTTGTAAATCTGGGAATATTAAAACATTAGCTTTTCCTGCCACTGGACTATTTGGTGCCTTTAGCTCCGCAACATCCGGAACTATAGCAGCATCTAGTTGCAATTCTCCATCTATTGCTAAATCAGGTCTTAAAGATTTCGCCATATCGACTGCATTTCTAACGTTATCTACCATTTCATGGCTAGCACTACCCATTGTTGAGAAAGATAACATCGCAACCTTTGGATCAAGATCAAATTTCTCTGCTGTTTCCGCTGTAGTTATAGCTATAGATGCTAATTGTTCTGAAGTAGGCTTAGGATTTACAGCACAATCGGCAAATATTAAAGTTCCATTTTCTCCGTAATTACAGTTAGGAATAACCATTACAAAAAATCCAGAAACTGCAGATACTCCTGGAGCCGTTTTAATTATTTGTAGCCCTGGTCTTAATAAGTCACCGGTTGTATGAATGGCACCAGAAACCATTCCATCACCATAACCCATTTTCACCATCATAGTACCAAAGTATAATGGATCTAGTACTAATTCAGCTGCCTTCTCTAAAGTCATACCTTTACTTTTTCTGATTTCATAAAGTTCTTTTATCATTTCTTCCTTATGTGGGTATGTATGTTGGTCCGCAATTGTAGCTTCTCTTATATCAACTCCAAGAGCTTCTGCGTTTTCTTTTATGGCATTTGTATCTCCAACCAAAATTATATCAGCTAAGTTATTTTCAATAATTTTACCTGCAGCAATTAAGTTTCTTCTTTCCTCACCTTCCGCAAGTACAATTCTTCTTTTGGAACTTCTAGCCTGTTTCCAAATCTTCTGCATAAATTCCATTTTTATTCTCCCTTCATAATATAATTTTATATTATTGGTTACCATAAGTCTCTATAAAAAAATATATCTCTATTTTACTACTATACCTCTTTTATATGATAGTTTTCAAGCCACCTAGTAAAAAATTATAGTATAATATTTAATAAAGTTATTTTTTTAAAATAAAATATACTATTCTTATCCCTTTGTTATAATAATGTTAGAGGTGATAATCATGAACATAACTTCAATAATAGCCGAATATAATCCTCTGCACAACGGACATTTATACCACATAGAAAAAACAAAATCAAATACTAAGTGTGACGGTTTAATAATAATCATCAGTGGAAACTTCGTCCAAAGAGGTGAACCTGCAATAATCGATAAGTGGAGAAGAACCGAATTAGCTCTTTTAGCTGGAGCTGACCTTGTGTTAGAACTCCCAACAGTATATGCAGTAAATTCTGCTGAATTTTTTGCTTTTGGTTCTGTTTCTTTATTAAATCAGCTTAATTGTGTAAAAAGCTTATCTTTTGGAAGTGAAGAAGGTTCTTTATCCCTATTACATAAAATTGCAGCTACTCTAGTTTTAGAACCTGATGACTATAAATCTCAATTAAAAGCTTTATTGGATCTGGGAATCTCTTTCCCAGCAGCTAGGGCTAAAGCCCTAATGAACTATTATAACGACGACACAATAGGTACCATTATAAATCAATCAAATAATATTCTTTCTATAGAATACCTAAAAGCGTTAAAACGATTAAATAGTCCTATATGTCCTACAACAGTTAAAAGGCTTGGAGGCAGCTATAACAGCACAGAAATGGATAGAGTATTTTCTAGTGCAACATCTATAAGAACTACAATGAAAAAAGGTGCAAAACTAAATGAATTAAACCTAGCTATACCTTCATATGTATTTGATGCCCTTTTTAACGATTCTTTATGCTATCTAGAAGATATATATCCTTATCTAAGGTTTAAAACCTTAACTGATGAAAGTTCGATAAAAAATATACCAGATGCTAAGGAAGGTTTGGAAAATAGAATTTTAAAAAATCTTATTGAATATAAAACCTTTGATGATTTTTCCATTAATACAATGAGCAAACGTTACCCATTGACGAGAATAAACAGAATATTAACCCAGTATTTCATCGGTTTTGAAAAGTTTGATACATATTCTATGAGGCGCGAAATACCTGCATATGGTAGAATATTAGGTTTTAACGACACTGGAAAAGCTATGCTTAAAATAATAAAAAAGAATTCTAACCTCCAACTTATTTCAAAAGTTCCTCAAAACTTAGAGAATCCTATGTTAAGGTTAGATATTGCTTCGACCAAAGCCTATAGCATAATTAATAGCAAAATCAATCCTAATGAAGATTATTTAAAATCCCCTATAATAATATAATTGATAATGAAATTTAAAGACATCTAAACAACATAGTTTTAGATGTCTTTTTTGATTATTACAAAAATAGAATATAGAAATGAGGAAATATCTTTATACTATATAAGTTCCAAAATTTTACTTTAAATTTTAAGTACCAAATTAATATATTTAATAAAGTATCATTATTAGAACTTATATAAATATTTTACTTATCATCTGCATATTAGCTTCCTCAAATAATCAACATAAGGAGTATCAAATTGCATATACATATTTTTTTAATAGTCATAATTTCAATAGCTATTATAATCTTCCTACACCAGAAAAAAGCTTTATCCCTTAGGCTTTTTCTCACTTCAATTTTAACGATAATAATATTATTTATTTTATTGAATCCAAAGAAATGTATAGTAATGACACTAAAAGGTATAAATTTATTTTTCTATTCGGTATTTCCTTCACTATTTGTATTTTTAATTCTTTGTAACTTGCTTATTGCTTTTAATGGTGTAGAAATATACTCCAAAACGCTTGGCAAACTACTTTGCAAACCATTAAGATTGCCTGAAAGTTGTGCATTTCCTATAATAGTAAGTATTTTATGTGGTTATCCACTAGGAGCTAAATATACCTACAGTTTATTTGACGAAGGTAAAATAGATAAAGCTTGTGCTGATAGACTTTTAAATATAGCTTCAAATCCTAGTCCGGTTTTTGTCATCGGCACTCTTGGAACTACTATGCTGAAAGATACAAACTTAGGTTATTTATTGTTATTATCTAATTACATAGCTAGCTTCGTTATGAGCTTACTTATGAAACCTTCAAGGTTTAAATATAAAGAAAACTATAAATCTAAAACAGAGTTATTTAACATAGGAATGGCCTTAAGAACAAGTATTGAGAACGCTATTAATACAACTCTAATGGTGGGAGGTTTCATCGTTTTTTTCTTTCTTCTAACTTCAATAGTTAATGATAATATCCTAATATTTATAAAGAATAACACAATAAAAGCAACCTTTACTGGCATCATAGAGATGACTCAAGGCTGCTCTTTAATAACAAGTACTACAGATAACCTTAAAACTAAAATAATTCTTTGTAGCTTTTTTATTAATTTCAGCGGTCTTTCTGTAGTAGCTCAAGTTTATGCTTTTATATATAAATACAATGTTTCAATAATACGATATATGTTTTTAAAATTATCACAGGGTTTTATAGCCTCAATAGTAATGTTCTTTTTAAGTAATTTTTATCTTAGAAATACAACTGTCTCAGCTAATTTTAATGAACAAGTACATTACTTATACATATTTTTGTTTATCTTTTTAATAATTCCTATATTACTTGAATTTATTAAAAAATTATTCTTGAGGAACAACTTTTTTTAATTCCTTAAGATTTTCTCTTAGTGTAGTTGAAGTATTGTTAAAATGATCATCAATGCTACCAATTGTTGATGCAACTCTCTCGTTTATTCCATTTAAGAGTTCCATTTTTCGCTTTTGTATTTCTTCATCAATATTTTTCAATACTTCTTCTGCATAATCTCTTGCTCCTGCTCTTAAAATTTGAGCATCAGCCTCTGCTGCTGCCCTAATCTCTTCAGCACGTTCTTTAGCTTCAACAACTATATCATGATTTTCAATTTTTTCTCTAAGCACTTCCATATTTTCACGTTTATAACTATCAGCTTGCTTAATTGCATCGTCAAGTATTCTTTGTTTTTCTTCAACTATCCACTGAGCCCTTCTAAATTCTTCTGGCATAGTGTTTTCAATTTCATCTAAGGTCTTTATTAATTCCTTTTTATCAATCATAACCTTGCTACCTAATGGTACCTTAGGTGCCGTATCTGCTATCTCTCTAAGTAACTCTACAAGTTCAATAAACTCCATGTTAATCCCCCTTCTTTTTTCGTGTTTCCTTTATCTTTGCTTTAAGTTCTTCAGCTACAACCTCTGGAACCAATCCTGTTATATCCCCATTAAACATGGCAACTTGTTTAACAGAAGATGAACTTAAAAATAAGTTTTGAGCGCTAGTCATCATAAATAAGGTTTCAACATTAGCATCCAAAGTATTATTTATTAAAGCCATTTGGAACTCATATTCAAAATCTGACACAGCCCTTAACCCTTTAATTATTATATTAGAATTTTTTTCCCTCATAAAATCTACTAGTAGCCCAAAAAAACTTTCAACCCTTACGTTAGGAATATCTTTAACTACCTTTTTAATTAATTCAACTCTTTCTTCAGGAGTAAAAAGTCCTTTCTTTTCAGGATTTATAAGTACTGTAACTATAACTTCGTCAAATACCTTAACGGATCTTTTGATAATATCTAAGTGTCCGTTAGTAATGGGATCAAAACTGCCTGGATATACTGCTACTCTCATTTTAGTCCTCCTGATATCTATAAAAGCAAACGGTAGTGTTTCCATATTTTCGTTTATCATATAAGTTTAAGGTCTCATAACCTTCATATATTTCTTCACCGGAATCAATTTTTGTTACTATTATGCCATCTTCTTTTAGCAATTTCATTTCAAAAACCATTTCCACAGCCTTTGGAATCATATTTTTTGCATATGGAGGATCGATAAAAATAATATCAAAAGTAACCCCCTTTTTATGACAATGCTTTAAAGATTCATACGCATCCATATTTAACGTAGTACAAATATCCTGAAACTTCAAATTCTCAACATTTTTCTGTAAATAGCCATAAGCAGAAGGACTTCTATCTACTAGATAGCATTGTTTAGCACCTCTACTCGCCGCCTCTAAACCTAAACTTCCAGTACCAGAAAATATATCCGTTACTGTCGCATCATATATTTTATTTTGTATTATACTAAAAATACTTTCTTTAACTCTGTCTAAGGTTGGTCTAGTTTCCATACTATCCGGTGACAAGATTTTTCTGCCCTTAGCAAGACCTGATATAATTCTCATGTAAAAGCCTCTCTTTTGTCTTATTTTATTATAATTTTAGCATAAGTAATGTATATTCTCAAAATATTTTCTGCATAAAGTATAAAATTATTGCATAAGTCAATAATATTAAAGATGCCAAATGGCTCTTCCTATAATTCTCCTCGTTTAAAGAGGCTATGTAGAAACACTACATAGCCTCTGTTTTATTATACTAATTAAAGCAAATATATTTTGAATGCTTTTCTAAAGATTTCATTACTTCTTCTTTCATCTGAATGTCTTCTAGCTTTTCACTAGCAACAAGTTCTTTTGCTTCTTTATTTGCACATTTCAAAATATTTATATCTTCTATAACGTCACTTAGCAACAGTCCATTTTCACCACTTTGCCTTAATCCAAAAACTTCTCCAGTTCCTCGAATCTTTAAATCTTCTTCTGCGATGAAGAATCCATCGTTACTTTGCTCCATTATCTTCATTCTTTTTTCTGTAACCTTGCTTTTTGTGTCAGCAATTAAGAAGCAATAAGACTTATATTGACCTCTTCCAACTCTACCTCTTAATTGATGCAATTGAGCTAATCCAAATCTTTCGGCATTTTCTATTATCATTATATTTGCATTAGGAACATTTATACCTACCTCAATTACTGTTGTAGCAACTAAAATTTGAGTTTCTTTATTTTTAAATTCATTCATCACCTTATCCTTGTCTTTTGGAGACATCTTTCCATGGATGAAACCTACATTATAGTCCTTAAAATAAGATTCCTTTAATTCAATAAACAAAGCCTCTACAGATTTTAAATCTAAAACTTCATTATCCTCAACTAATGGACAAACAACGTAAACTTGTCGTCCTTCTTTTATAGATTTCTTAGAAAATTCATAAATATTATCTCTTTGTTTTTTTGTTCCATGCTTTGTTTCAATTTTCTCTCGACCAGGTGGCAATTGATCAATTATACTAACCTCTAAATCACCATATAAATATAAAGCCAAAGTCCTTGGAATTGGTGTAGCTGTCATTACTAATACATCAATATTTTTACCTTTATTAAAAAGCTTATTTCTCTGCATAACTCCAAACCGATGTTGTTCATCAGTAACTATAATACCTAAATTTTCAAACTGTACATCATCCTCTATCAAGGCATGAGTTCCTATTAAAATATCTATTTTCCCTCCTTTTATTTCTTCCTTTATTCTTTCTTTTTGTTTTTTAGTAGTACTTCCTGTTAAAAGTTCTATTTTTATATTAAAAGGAGCCATTATTCTGATAAACTCATGATAATGTTGATTTGCTAATATCTCTGTAGGCGCCATTAAAACCCCTTGATATTGATTCTTCGCAGCATTAAACAATGCTATTAACGCTACGATAGTCTTTCCACTACCTACGTCTCCTTGCAATAATCTGTTCATCGGTGTAGGCTTCTTCATATCTGAAAGTATTTCCCTTACTGCTTTACTTTGAGCATCTGTTAACTGGAAAGGAAGTGAATTCTTTAAATCAACAAGTTCTGGTGCTATTTTAAATGCAATCCCCTCTTTATTTGACTTAACATACTCTTTAAGCATCAGTATTTTCAAAGAATATGTAAATAGTTCTTGAAACTTTAATCTTCTCTCAGCAGCTCTTAAGGCATTTTCTTCTTTCGGATAATGAATATTTCTTATAGCATAATCTAAGGAACATAACTTATACTTTTCAATTATCCATTCTGGCAAGTTTTCTCTTATAAACATAGCCTCTAGAATACTGGTTATTAATTTTATAAAAAAGTTATTTGTTAATCCAGCTTTTAGCGGATACTTAGGAATTATATTCTTATCACTTTTTTCCTTATCCTCTTTTTCCTTAAAATCCTTAGGATTGCTTATTTCATAATCCTTTCCTACTTTTTTAACTTCACCTATTAGGGTATATTCCTTGTCGATAAAATATTTCTTCTTTACATAAGGCTGATTGAACCACTTTCCGTAAAAGGTATTTTCCCCATCACTAAATGCTATAGTAGTAATGGTTTTACCAGTTTTAGTTCTTTTATCTGGGAATATTCTTAACACCTTACACTTTATTTTCAACTTTTCTTTACCATTTATATTTGTTATATCTTCTGAACTTGTTATATTTTCGTATTCTCTTGGGAAATATAAAAGTAAATCAAGGAGATTGTATATACCTGACTTATTTAATAACTGCAGAGCTTTAGGTCCAACTCCTTTTAAATTCTTAATATCGCTATATATATCCAACTTATCACCCCAATACACAAGAGTTTATTAAAGCATCTAAGATTCATATATCTAGCTTCTAGCTTTACAATAGATAGCTACTATTTTAAGATGCTTAAATAAAAAAAGCGACAATGTCGCTTTTTTAACTCTATTAATTTTTCATCTTGTAGATTAAAATATAAGATTTTTAACTTAATAAACATTTTATAACTATTCAACAGAAATTAAGAAATAATAAAGTGGTTGATTTCCTTCGTAACTAATGATGTCAAGATCAGCATATTTTTCTTCAAGCTTTTCTACTAATTCTTGTACCTTATCATCATCAGTATCTTCTCCATAGTATATACTTATAAGTTCACTATCTTCAGTTACCATATTCTTAATAATAGCTTCACAAGTTTCATATGGATCATATCCAACTTCTTCAATTCTTCCTTCAACGAGACCTAGTATATTTCCTTCTTTAATTTCCTTACCATCAATCTCTGTATTTTTTACAGCAAAAGTAATGGAACCTGTATTAACGTTTTTAATAGCTTCTTCCATAGCTGAACAATTGTCTTCAAATGAAGCTTCAGGATTAAATGTAGTAAGAGCAGTTACACCTTGGGGAATTGTTTTAGTTGGAATAACATAGACCTTTTTATCAGTAATTTCAGCAGCTTGATTTGCAGCCATAATTATATTTTTATTATTAGGCAAAATATAAATTACATCTGCATTAAGCTTTTCTATATTACTTAAAAAATCCTGAGTGCTAGGGTTCATAGTTTGCCCACCTTCGATAACAACATCAACACCCAGTTCTTCACTAAATAAATTTTTAATTCCTTCACCTGTTGAAACAGAAATAAATCCATATGGTTTATTTTCTTTAGTTTCTATGTCTGTTATAACTTCCTTCGAAGCCTCTTCCTTTGACTCAAGAAGCTGTGTATGTTGTTCTCTCATGTTTTCAACTTTTATTTTAGACAATTGACCGTGAGCACGTGCTAAGGATAAAACCTTTCCTGGATCTTCTGCATGAATATGAGTCTTTATAAGCCCATCAGTACCAACTACGATTATAGAATCTCCATATGGTTCAATCTCACGTCTAAAGTTCTCTGGATTAAGTGTATCTGAAACTATAAAGAATTCAGTACAATATCCAAAAGTAATTTCAGTTTCCTCTATATTACCTGTAGGTTCTTGAGACTTTTTAACTGCAACTTCGCCTATAAGAGATACATTTAAATCATCTTTTAAAGCTTCATACATACCAACAAGTATTTTAAGCAATCCCATACCACCAGCATCCACGACATTAGCTTTTTTTAATGCCGGGAGCATTTCTGGTGTTTTATTTAACATATCTTCTGAAGCCTTGCAAACTTCAGCTAATAATTTAGTAATATCAGTTTCTTTACTCTTTTCAGCAGCATCACCAGCTGCCCTTATTATAGTTAGTATGGTTCCTTCTGTAGGTCTCATAACCGCTTTATAGGCTGAACGAGCGCCTTCCACTATGGCCAAAGCAAATTCTCTAGCAGTAGCTGTTTCCTTTTTTTCTAAGCCTTTGGCAATTCCTCTAAATATTTGTGATAGAATAACACCTGAGTTTCCTCTTGCACCCATAAGTGCACCTCTTGACAGTTGTTTTGCAACTTCGCCTAATGGAAGATTTTCTTTTCCGATAATTTCAGTAGCCGCTGCTCTAAATGTCATAGACATATTTGTACCTGTATCACCATCTGGCACTGGAAAAACGTTAAGTGCATTAACATATTCCTTATCTTCCTCTAATTTATTCGATCCATTTAATATCATATTATAGAATTGTCGTCCATCTATCTTTAAATGTTCCACCTGCTTTATTGCCTCCTTATACTCTGACACCTTGAACGTTTACGGTTACAGTAGCTACTCTTAAACCTGTTAAATTTTCCATGTTATATTTAACCCTTTGAATTATATTGCTTGCTATAACTGAAATTTTTGTTCCATATTCAACTATAATAAACAATTCAATTGTTAAGGCATCTTCTCTATTTGCTATCTTAACTCCTCTTGAAAGGCTTTCTCCTTTGATTAATTCCCAAAAGCCTTCAGTGGCATTTTTCTTTGCCATACCAACAACGCCGTAGCACTCCATGGTAGATAAGCCTACGATTTGAGCTAAGACTTCATCAGTATAGGTAATATCTCCATTACTATTGGTTATATTCATCATATAAACCCCTCCTTAATTTTACCTTACACTAATTTTATATTAATATTACTAAACATTCAATAAGATATCTATATTATTCTAGCAAATTTATCTAATAATTAAAAGTTTCTATTGATTAAACATAAACATTTATGATAAAATAATTTTGTTTGAGTTGAAAAAACTTATACATTATTGACTAAGGAGGTGTATTCTATGTCAAGAAAATGTGAAATCTGCGGAAAAGGTGTAATTTCAGGTGCACAATACAGCCATTCACATAGAGCAAGTAAAAGAACTTGGGCTCCAAACATAAAAAAAGTAAGAGCTGTAGTAAAGGGCGCTACTAAATCTGTTCATGTATGCACTAGATGCTTAAGATCTGGTAAAGTAGAACGCGCTATATAATAAAAAACACAGATATTATTAATATCTGTGTTTTTTATTTTCTATAATCCTTTCACCTTTTATAGAAAATTCTTACGAACTTTGAAAAGAGTTTAGGTAATTTTATAACAATTATTCGCATAGATTTTCCCCCTTTAATACCATAAATACCTCTACAATCTTGCCCTTTGTTAACATAACCTCATTTCCATAATATGCTGAAGATCGTAAATAGTTACATAAAAAAAGCAAAGACTAAATAAATTTAGTCTTTGCTAAGAAAAATTATTAATATTCCACTATCAAAAGTTATATCAACTTGGCACCCAATAAATTCATTTGATACCGTAAGCATATCACCTATGCGAAGTTGGAAATTATTTAAAGGGTATTTAGCACCCTTAATAGTTAAATTCGTAACTTCCGCACCATAAGGTAAAACTGAAAGTTTCCTATCTGCATATTCTTTTTTAGGATTAATACATGTACTTCTATCGCTTAGAAATATAGTATTATTATCATTTTTTATGTATGCTCTAATATTACTTTTTAAAACTTTATATAATAGTCCTATACTTGAAAAAACATGATCAAGTCTAGCACCATTACAACCTAAAAGGACGATTTCCTGCGGATTCATAGCAATAGCCTTCTCCACTGCCATTTCTCCATCTGTAAAATCTTTTTCCATAGGATACTTTTCTATAGGAGTATTTCGCTGCTTAAAATAATCTATAGTTTTATTATCTATTGAATCAAAATCACCTACAAGCAAATCCGGACACCTTTTATATTTATATAAAACCTCTCCACCCTTATCAGCTGCAATTACATACTGTGAGCTAATAATTTCAGCTTCTAAAAGTTCCTGAGATGGCATATCTCCACCACATATAACTAAAACCTTCTCTATATACATGCAGTTCTCAAAGCTTCAATATTTTCTTTTATTCTGTTTTCCTTAAATACCGCAGAACCCGCAACAATTACGTTAGCACCAGCTTCTACAACTTTTCTTATATTTTCTCTTCCAATGCCTCCATCTACTTGTATTAACAAATCCGGATTTAGTTTATCAGCCATTTCCCTTACTTCTCGTATCTTCTCTAAAGTATATTCAATAAACTTTTGCCCTCCAAAGCCAGGATTAACAGTCATAATAAGTACCATATCCACTTCTCTAATAATATCCTTTAATAAACTCGTACTAGTACCTGGATTAAGGGCAACACCAGCTTTAACACCATAAGACTTTATCATGTTAATAGTACTATCTATATGTCTATCTGCTTCATAGTGAATAGTTATTATATCTCCACCAAGATCTACAAATTGTTTTATATACTTTGATGGTTCCTCAATCATTAAATGAACATCGAAGGTTGCCTTTGTCAAAGGACGAATGCTGTTAATTACAGGCATCCCAAAAGAGATGTTAGGGACGAAATTTCCATCCATAACATCTATGTGTATCATATCAGCACCAGCCTTTTCTAAATTAATTACATCTTCACCAAGCTTTGAAAAATCCGCCGATAATATTGACGGAGAAATCTTTATCATTTCTTGTACCTCCTACCTTTTAGTTCTTCATATAAGCTTATATAAAAGTCATATCTGCTCTTATGTATCTTTTCTTCCTCTACAGCTGTTTTAACAGCACATTTAGGCTCTTTATAATGGTTGCAACCAGAAAACTTACACTGATCTTCATATTCCTTAAATTCAGGTAAATAATTCTTTAAATCTACTTCATCAATAAAATCAAATTCTAAGGAAGAGAATCCAGGGGTATCAACTATATACCCCTGATGAAAAGCTATAAGTTCACTGTGTCTTGTTGTATGTTTTCCTCTTTTAAGCTTTTCACTTACCTCTCCGATCTCCATTAATGGCTTTCCTACCATTCCATTAAACAGAGTAGATTTCCCTGCTCCAGATGGACCACAAAATATAGAAATATTCTCATTTAAATGATCCATGACTAGTTCTAAATTATACTTTTCTTTAGCCTTCAAAAATATATAATCATAACCAGTCTGCTTAATCATTTTAACTGCCAATTCTTCTTCTGGATTGTCAACAAGATCAACTTTATTAAAGCATATTATCGGTTTTATTTCATTGTATTCACAAAGAATAAGAAACTTATTTAAAAGCGTTAAATTTACATCAGGATTTTTTAGTGCAAAAACTACGAAAGCTTGAGTTACATTAGCAACAACTGGCCTCAAAAGCAAATTTTTTCTCTCAGATATCTTGATAATAAAACCTTTGTCCTCTTCAATATTTAACTCAACCACGTCTCCTACATAAGGTGAAATATTATGAGTTCTAAATTTACCTCTAGCCTTACATTCAATGATTTTATCCTCTACCTGTACATAATAAAATCCACCAATCCCCTTTGTTACTATACCACTAACTGTGTTATCTTTCATATAACCTCCTATAATCTTTGCATTAGTTTGTTTTTGTAGTTCCGTTTGTAGTTTTGTTATTAGTAGGCGTATCCTCTTTATCTTGTGTTTTAATCAACTCAACCTTCAATTTAACAGTATCACCTTTTTTAACATCCTTACCTGAAGCTGGGTCTTGACTAATTACTTTATATAGTTCATACTGTGATTCTTTTGTTGGTGTACTACCTGCTGAACTAGACGCTACTAATGTAACCTTTAATCCAAGGCCCATGCTATTTAAATCTTCCATAACATCCTTTAAATTTTCCTCTGTATAGTCTTCCAAAGTTTTTGTAAGTTCAGCATATTTTATAACTTTTACTGTAATTGTTTCACCTTGTTTTACTCTTGTCTTGTCTTGATCTATAATCTTGTCATCATTTTCTTTATCAGCTTCTTTATTTGACTCTTGGGTTGTTACGTTTAGTGAAGCATAACCGTTAAGTAGAGCCTTAGCTTCTTCAACAGTTTTTCCTTTCAAATCGTAATTAGTATATTCTGGACCTAAACTAATAACGATATTTATAGGGCTTCCTTTTGCCAACTTACTATTTGGCGATGGGTCTTGATCGATAACTTTTCCTCGTTCAACACTTTCACTATATTTTTCATCAATTTTTCCAAGTTGGAACTTATTATCATTAATAGTTTTTATAGCGGTGTCTTTATCTTGGTTAACAATTGAAGGAACTTTTCCTTCTTCTGGTCCTAGACTAACGCCTAATTCAATTACTCTATCTTTTTTAATTGTAGTCCCTGACTTTGGATTAGTATAAATTATAATTCCTGCGGCATTCTCACTGTTAACCTTTGTTATTTCATACTTTATCCCAAGTTCTTCTAATTTTTTTATTCCATCTTTTTGTTGGATATTTGATATTTCAGGAATAGTTACTTCCTCAACGACCTTTTCATTAGTCTTTGCAAGCTGAGTTCCTATAACAATAGCAACGATCAAGATTAGTGCTATTAACCCAGTAATAGAACCAATTAATATACCTTTTTTCTTCTTATCAATATTAGCCTTGTTATTATTTTTCCTACTATTTGTGTCCTTATCTGAAGACCTAGAAATAGCTCGTTCTTCTTCTACATCATCATCATCATATATATTTTCAGTATATACTTTATTGACTCCACTATTCATCCCAGACATTGGTTTAAGAACTTTTGTATATTCCCGTTCTTCTTGATTTGTTCCTACAGGAAATATCATAGTACCATCTTTCAGCTTATTTAAGTCTACTAGAAGCTCCTTAGCACTTTGATATCGATTAGTTGGATCCTTCTCAAGAAGTTTCATAATTAATTTGTTTAACGCATATGGAACCATGTGATTAATCATATTTGGGGCAACAACTTCATCCTGTATATGTTTTATAGCTATAGTTATTGCTGTTTCTGAATCAAAAGGCATTTTTCCTGTTACCATTTCGTAGATTACTATTCCCAAAGAATATAAATCACTTCTAGCGTCGACAATTTCTCCTTTTGCTTGCTCTGGTGAAATATAATGCACAGATCCCATTACTCTACTTGTGTGCGCGATTGTAGCACTGCTACTTGCTTTAGCTATTCCAAAATCTGTGATTTTAGGCATCCCATAATCAGTCATTATAATATTATGTGGTTTAATATCTCTATGGACAATGTTATTTCTATGAGCACAATCAAGGGCTTTTGTTATATCCATAGCTATTTCTATCACTTCTTTTGTTTCTAAAGGGCCTCTTTCAATTATAATATCCTTTAAGGTTTTTCCATGTATATATTCCATAACAATATAGTTATAGAATCCATGTGTTCCTGCATCATATATACTTACGATGTTGTTGTCATGAAGTCCCCCAGCAGCTAAAGCTTCAGCTTTGAATTTTTCTACAAATTGTTTATCATTATTAAATTCATTCTTTAATACTTTAACAGCTACCATTCGTTGAAGTGTTAAATCCTTTGCCTTATATACGAAGGACATTCCGCCTTCACCAATTTTTTCAAGGACTTCATATCTCGAATTTAAAATTGAACCTATCATTAGGACATACCTCCTACAATTAAAACTGTTATATTATCTTTTCCGCCACGTTCCTTACTGATGTTTATCATTTGAGTACAAGCATCTTCTATAGAATTATTAACTACCAAATCACATATTTCCTCTTCATCTATATAGTTTGTTAATCCATCAGTAGATAAGACAATATACTCTGCTAAAGAAATAGGTAACTGATAAGTATCTACAATTAACTCTTCCTTAGTCCCAATCGCTCGAGTTATAAGATTTTTTCTAGGATGTGATTTCGCTTGTTCCTTTGTGATAGAACCAGTATCTATCAAATACTGCACAAAAGAATGATCTTTTGTAATCTTTTTTATTTTTTCTCCTTTTATCGCAAAACAACTACTATCACCAACATGTCCTACGTGTATTACCTCTCTATATATAAACACAACAGTCAAAGTTGTTCCCATTCCATTTAGCTTTTCTGAACTAACTGAAGCATTAAAGACTTCATCATTTGCGAATTTAAAAGCACTTTGTAATAAATATATAGGATCAGTTATGTCTGCAGCTTCCTTCACGTAACTTACAACGGCTTCTGATGCCAATTTTGCTGCCACATCACCAGCATTGTGTCCACCCATTCCATCTGCAATAACATATATTCTTATCCTATCATCTTCATAATGACATACAAAATCCTCATTAATTTCTCTTGTATTCCCTACATCACTCAACATAAAAACCATCATTTGACCCTCTTTTTTCTAGGTAATTTCTTCTCAGTTGACCACAAGCAGCATTTATATCAGCCCCCATTTCCTTTCGGATGGTAGCTTCTATTCCATTACTATCCAATATCTTCTTAAATTTCATAACTGCTTTATCCGAAGGCCGAGAAAATCCACTTTCTTTTACAACATTCACTGGTATCAGATTCACATGACATAGAATACCTTTTAATAAAGCTGACAGCTCTCTTGCGTGATCTTCGGTATCATTAACATCCTTAACTAAAGAATATTCAAAGGTGATTCGCCTGTTTGTCTTTTCTATGTAATAATTGCAAGCTTCCAATATTTCCTTTATTGAATATTTATTAGCAATAGGCATCATCGTTTTTCTTAGTTCATCATTAGGTGCGTGAAGAGAAATTGCTAGTGTTACTTGACTCTTAAGGTCAGCAAATCTTATTATTCCTGGTACAAGTCCACAAGTTGATAAAGTTATATGTCTTGCTCCAATATTTAGTCCATCCTTTGAATTAACTAACTCTAAAAACTTAGTAACATTTTCATAATTATCGAATGGTTCTCCACTACCCATTAATACAATGTTTGATACTCTTTCTTTTTCATTGAATTCCATAGCAAGGATTTCACCTAAGATATCACCTGAAGTTAAATCTCTTATTCTTCCACCTATAGTTGAGGCACAAAAGCTACACCCCATTCTGCACCCAATTTGAGTAGATAAACATACAGAATTACCATAATTATATTTCATGTAAACAGCTTCAATTACATTACCATCACTAAGCTTTAAAAGGTATTTAGCTGTATCCTTATTTATAGAATCATATTTATGAGTTATCTCTGGTATACCTATAAAAAAGTATTCTTTTAACTTTTCTTTAGTATTCTTAGGCAAATTTTTCATTTCATCAAAAGAAGCTACCGCTTTATATATCCAGTCAAATACTTGTTTAGCTCTAAACGCATTTTCACCATTAGCTTCCATCCATTGTTTTAGTTCTTTTAGGGAGTAATCCAAAATATTTCTCATCTTATCACCTATTGTATTCTTTTTAGTTTAGCAATAAAAAAACCATCCATATACTTATTAGGCAATATGGTCAATGTATTGTCTTTACCATAAATCAGATTTTCACCTTTTCCAAAGTCAACTTTTTCAACCATAAAATCTTCATGCCTATCAAGAAACCACCTTATATTTTCCTGATTTTCTTCTAGGTTCAATGTGCAAGTAGAATACACTAGCACTCCACCTTTTCTTACGTATTTAGCTGCATTTCTCATAATATCTCTTTGGATTTTAACCAGCTCTTTTAAGTCTTTTTCATTCTTTGTATATTTAATTTCTGGCTTTTTTCTCATTATTCCAAGACCACTGCACGGTACATCTATTAAAACCTTATCCGCAGAATCATCTAAAAGAACGTCATGAATAGATGCATCCTTAATTTCAGTTTCTATAGAGGTTATTCCAAGCCTTTTTATGTTTTCCTCTATAAGCTTCAACTTATGGTCAAAGATATCAAAAGCTTTAATTTTTGACTTATCCTCTGAAAGTTCAGCTATATGAGTTGTTTTCCCGCCTGGTGCGCTACACATATCAAATATAACATCATCTTTACTAGGTTCTAAAGCTGATGCCACAATCATTGCACTCTCATCCTGAACAGTTATGCTTCCTTTTATAAACAAAGGATTATTCTCTATGCTTTTTCCCTTTAATATCCTTATTGCTTCTGGTGCAATAACCCCTTCCTCAACAGAATAACCTAACGCTTCAAGTTCTTCATAAGCTTCATCGAAGGTTGTCTTTAAAGAATTTACTCTAACAGTAATTGATGGTCTTTCATTTAATCCTTTAAGAATTTTCTCAGCGATATTATTTCCATATTGACTTATAAACTTTTTTACCATCCAAGGCTCAAAAGAATATTCAAAGGATAATCTATCGACCAAGTTATTCTTATTATAAAAGTTTTCATTAGTCTTTCTTATGTAATTTCTTAAAACCCCGTTTATGAACTTACTTGATGTTACAGTACTTAACTTTTTAGAAAGTTCTACGGCTTCATTTACCACAGCAAAAGAAGGAATTTTATCTAAATACCTTATCTGATATATAGCACTTCTTAAAATATTTACTACCTTCTTATCAACAGAGCTAGTGCCTCTCCCTACAAAATGGTCTATGATTTTATCTATTGTATATTTATACTGTATTGTACCATAAACAATTTCTGTAACTAATGCTTTATCAATGTTTTCTAAATTACTTTTGTTTAGCTCTTTATTTATAATTATATTTGAATAACCTCTCTCATTAAAGACCTTATTCAATATAATAACCGCTGTTTCTCTTGGATTACTCATATTTTTTTCCTTTATCTCTTTAATTTAATATTACACCAATCTCTAGTTTATTCCCTTTTATGAATTCTTCTACTTTTAAAGGTTTCTTTCCTGGAAATTGAACAGTTTTTAATCTCAATATTCCTTCTTTTGTAGCTACGTCTATCCCATCTTTTGAAACCTTTAAAATCTTACCACATTCATTACTTGAGGCTTCATTTTTCAATACTTCTGATTCGTATATCTTCATAACTACGCCTTGATAATTAGTAAAAGCTATAGGCCATGGATTTAATCCTCTAATAAGGTTATGGATATTTGCTGCAGTGTCATCCCATTTTATTAAAGCAATTTCCTTAGATAGCATTGAAGCATAGCAACTTTGAGAATCATCTTGTTTTATTCCTGTAATATTCCCTAGTGTATATTCATTTATAGTTTTTACAAGCAATTCTGCACCTGACTCCATCATCAAGTCATGTAATTGTCCTGCTGTCATATAGTCAGTTATTTCTACCTTATCAGTAAGCAGCATATCACCAGTATCAAGTCCTACATCCATAAGCATTGTAGTATTACCAGTGACTTTCTCACCCTTAATAACTGACCACTGAATAGGCGCTGCTCCTCTAAACTTTGGAAGTAAAGATCCATGAAGATTTATACATGCATATTTAGGAATGTCTAAAACTTCTTTAGAAAGTATTTGACCATATGCTACTACAATTATATAGTCTGGTTTAATCTCTTTTAATTTGTCTACAAAGTCAGTCTCTTTTCTCAATTTTTCAGGTTGATACACTGGAATTCCATGTTCAAGGGCTACCTCTTTTACTGGCGATATTCCAAGTTTTTTACCTCTTCCCTTTGGTCTATCTGGTTGAGTAAATACTCCTATTACATTAAAGTTATCAATTAGCGCCTTTAATGAAGGAACCGCGAATTCAGGTGTTCCCATAAAAACAATATTCATATTATTCACCACTTTCTAAAGCTCTATCTATATATAACGTACCATAAAGATGATCATTTTCATGACAAATAGCTCTAGCTAGTAATTCTTCTCCTTCTAATATAAACTCTTCTCCATTTTCATTAAGAGCTTTAACTTTAACCTTATAAGGTCTCTCAACTTCTGCTGATTCTCCTGGTATACTTAAACATCCTTCTGAATCAACATAACTTCCCTCTGTTTCTAATATTTCTGGATTTATAAAAACAATAGGACCTTCTCCAATATCTATAACAAATATTTTCTTTAATATCCCAACTTGCGGCGCTGCAAGACCAACTCCATCAGCATCATACATAGTATCAATCATATCTTGGATTAATACCTTTGTTCTATCATCAATAACCTCTACATTTTTACTGTTTTTTCTTAAAACTGCGTCTCCAACAGTCCTTATATTTCTTATTGCCATTACGCTTATCCTCCTTGAAGTAAATAATATATAAATTTAATAATTTTTCTTTATTATAGGCTCAATTTTATACTTCTTAAATTATACCATTACTGTCTTAGAAAATCATCTTTAAAGTAGTGATAATGGGTTTAAATCAGTACTTATCTTTATATCACCTTTATGATTTTTTATTTTTTCATAGCATAAATTTTTTATTGATATTGCAAATTTGTTTTCAATGTCTCCCTTAAGTATAATCTGCCATCTATAGTTTTCTTTTACTTTCCCAATGGTACAAGGGCAAGGTCCAAGAATTTCTATTTTTTCATAATCCTTTAATTTTTCCTTTACTTCTTGACCTATACTATGGCTGATTTTTATCAAAAGAGCTTCATCCTTTGATGATATATTTATTAAAAACACCTTTGAAAAAGGTGGATAGTTCATAGTCTTTCTTAAGTTAATTTCCTCTTGGTAGAATCCTTCATAATCATGATTTGATGCAGCTATAATGCTATAGCTTTCAGGGGTATAAGTCTGAATAATAACTTTCCCTGATTTTTCTCCTCTTCCAGCTCTACCACCAACCTGCGTAAGTAATTGAAAGGTTCTTTCTCCGGACCTAAAATCCGGAAGGTTAAGAGAAATATCTGCAGCTACAACTCCAACTAAGGTTACATTCTTAAAATCTAATCCTTTAGCTATCATTTGAGTTCCAATAAGTATATCGGCATTTCCAGCTTTAAAACTATTGTATATCTCTTCATAAGCATCTTTTTTTCTCGTGGTATCAAAATCCATTCTTATAGTTTTAGCACTAGGAAAGTATTTTTTTATATTCTCTTCTATTTTTTCTGTACCTGCACCAAAATATTTTACGTAAGAACTTCCACATTTAGGACATATTTTTTTAGTTTTTTCTGTTGAGCCACAATAATGACAGCTTAAAGTATCATTATGGTGATGATAAGTCAAAGAAATATCACAATTTCTACATTTAAATACGAAACCACATTTTCTACAAGATACAAAAGTTGAAAATCCTCTTCTATTTAAAAATAGAATTATTTGTTCTTTTTTTGATAAAGCTTCATCAATAGCTCTCAAAAGAGCTCCACTAAACATAGATTTGTTTTTTCTAACCAATTCTTCTCTCATATCTACAATTTCTGTTACAGGTAACGTAGCTTTATCTGCCCTTTTGGTAAGAGTTAAGAGATGGTATTCTCTAGAGTTTGCCTTAAAATAAGTTTCTACACTAGGAGTTGCAGAACCTAAGACTAGTTTTACTCCTTGATTTTTCTGAAGAATTTCACCAATTTCCCTTGCATGATATTTAGGATCACTATCTGATTTATAACTACTTTCATGCTCCTCATCAATTACTATCAGTGATAAATTATTAAATGGAAGAAATATTGCTGATCTGGCTCCAATAGCTAATTGGACCTTTCTGTTTTTCACCCTCATCCATTCATCAAATCTTTCTCCATTAGAAAGCTTACTATGAAAAACAGCTATTTTATTACCAAATCGTCCTTTAAATCGCTCAACCATTTGCGGTGTTAATGCGATTTCTGGAACAAGAATAATACTATCTTTCTCAAGTTCCATGGTCTTTTCTACCAAATTCATGTATATTTCTGTTTTTCCGCTTCCTGTAATCCCATGAATCAAGAATTTTTTCTCATCACTATGAAGTATTGTTTCAACTACTTCTCTTTGATTATCATTTAAATTTTTTCTTTCATAGAATTCATAATTCCTTTGATCAAACCTATCAACCACTTCTTCTAGTTCCTGAATAAATCCGTTTTTTATTAAAGTATTAATCGATGATAAAGAGATATTATATGTTTTACTTAATTGACTCTTTGTAAAGATTCCTTGTGATTCTTTAACTATTCCATATATTCTATCATAAGGCTCTTTTTTATATTTTCCTTCTAAAGTTTTTTTTATATATACTGTCTTTGATTTTTTTAGTTTTAAACCCTCAAAAACTCCAGCAGGTACGATTACCTTTATACATTGAATATAGGTACAAAGATATCGTTCTCTCATTTCCTCAATTAAAGGAATATCTCTTTCTTCAAAAGCAGTAAAATCATCTTCTATTGATTCAATTTCTTTTATCTCATAATTACTAATATATTGGTCTAATAAGGAAAATACGAATCCATCAATCTTTTTATTTCCTTTTCCAAAAGGAATTTTAATTCTGTGGCCAATCTTTAGATTATCTTTCAATCTCTCAGGAATTTTATAAGTGAATGGTCTATCAACCATGGACGACTCATTATTAATTATAACTTGTGCATAACTTGCCATAATTACACCTCGATATATTAAAAAAAGCGCTGTTAGCGCTTTTTTAGTATCTTATTAAATATCTCTTTCGCAACGGCTCTTTTATTCATCTTTTCAAGATGAAGTTCTTCACCGTTTCTAGATATTATAGTAACCTTGTTATCATCACTGTTAAATCCAGAATCACTAACGCTGATATCATTAGCAACAACAAAATCAAGGTTTTTCTTATCAAGCTTTGCTTTAGCATTTTCTATAACATCATTGCTTTCAGCTGCAAAACCAACAAGAATTTGATTTTTCTTCATAGAACCTAAAGTTTTTAAAATATCTGTATCTTTCTCAAGTTCTAAGGTTAAACCTTCGTCCTTTTTCTTGATCTTTATATCAGAATAATTTTTAATCTTAAAGTCTGTAACCGCAGCAGTTTTTATTATAATTTCAGCATCATCAAATTCCTTTAATACTGCTTCCTTCATATCTGGATTGGTCTTTACTTTTATAATCCTTACACCCTTAATATCAGGAATAGATACATCTCCTGAAATCAAAACAACTTCAGCCCCTCTATCTCTTGCTTCTTCAGCTATAGCATAACCCATCTTTCCTGATGAATAATTGCTTATATAGCGAACTGGATCGATAGGAGCAATTGTAGGTCCAGCTGTTATCATAACTTTTTTACCCGACAAGTCCTTTATATCATATAACTTACTTTCTATATATTGAACAATATCTTCAGTATCAGCTAGCTTCCCTTCTCCAACATCTCCACAAGCAAGCCTTCCTTTAACTGTATCGATAAACTCATAGCCATAACCTTTAAGCTTTGACATATTTTCTTGTACTATTGGATTTTGATACATATTAGTGTTCATAGCTGGAGCAAATATAACTGGTGCCTTGGTAGCCATTATTGTTGTACTAAGCATATCATCAGCTATTCCATTAGCTACCTTTCCAATTATATTAGCCGTTGCAGGAACTATAACCATTAAATCTGCTTTCTTAGCTAAAGAAATATGCTGAATTTCCCAAGCTTTTGGCTCAGCGAACATATCTGTAATAACCATGTTTTGACTTATCGATTGAAATGATAATGGCGTAACAAATTCCATAGCATTCTTAGTCATAATCACATGGACATCATAGTCTTTTTTCTTAAGCTTTGAAACAACATCTAATGCTTTATAAACTGCAATTCCTCCACTAACACCGAGAACAATAGTCTTTTTCTTCATAATCTAATCGCCTCTTTATTTGAGTCCTTCAACTTGAGGAGCTTCAAACTGAATTTTTCCTTCATTAACTTCGTTTATTGCAACAGTTAAAGGCTTTTTAGAAGTAACCTTTACTAGTGGTTCATCACCATCGATTAATAATCTTGCTCTCTTTGATGCTATTACAACTAGTGAATATCTATCACCAGATTTGTCTGTTAATTCAACTATTGATGGATTAATCATAGAATTGCTCATGAACAATTCCCTCCTTATTATCTAATATATCTTCTTTTATTCTATCAACTCTGCACTTTTCTGCTACTAAAATCCCTTGAATTTTTTCAACAGCAAGAGCAACTTCATCATTTACTACAGCATAGTTATATTTAGAAACATAGTTTATTTCCTTGTAGGCTGATTTAAATCTTGTCATTAGCGATTCAGGTGTTTCACTACCTCTGCCTATTATTCTATTCTTAAGTTCTTCCATAGATGGAGGAAGAATAAATATAAATACTCCCTCAGGAAATGCTTCTTTAACCTTAAGCGCTCCTTGAATATCAATTTCTAATATAACATTTTTGCCATTATCAATCATTTCCATAACACTTGAACGAGGAGTTCCGTATAAATTACCATATACTTCAGCATATTCAAGAAAATCATTACATTTTATCTTTTCTTCAAATTCGTCCCTTGTTAAAAAATAGTAACTCTTTGCGTTTTCTTCCCCAGCTCTTGGACTTCTAGTAGTAGCAGAAACAGAAAGCCAAAAGTTATTTTTTTCCATAAGCTTCTTGCATATGGTGCCCTTTCCAGCACCTGATGGTCCAGAAATTACAACTAATAAACCCTTTGTTTCATTTACCATTATTCATCAACCTCATCTACAGCTTCTTCGTCTTTTGTAGATAGTCTATGAGCCACTGTTTCTGGTTGAACTGCTGATAAGATAACGTGATCACTATCAGTGATTATAACTGCTCTAGTTCTTCTTCCATAGGTTGCATCAATTAGCATCCCTCTATCCCTAGCTTCTGTTATTATTCTTTTTATTGGGGCAGATTCAGGACTTACTATTGCTACTAATCTATTAGCTGATACGATATTTCCAAAACCTATATTAATTAATTTTATTCCCATCTTCTTCTCTCCTCAACTATTCAAGATTCTGCACTTGCTCTCTTATTTTTTCAATATCATTTTTTATTGCTATAGTTAAATTGGTTATTTCTATATTATTAGCTTTAGATGATATTGTGTTAGTTTCCCTATTCATCTCTTGGATAATAAAGTCCAATTTTCTACCTACAGCTTCTTTAAGCTCTAAAGTGTCTTTAACCTGATGTATATGAGATTTAAGCCTAACTATTTCCTCATCAATGCAAGCTCTATCAGCAAAAATTGCAATCTCTTGAGCAATTCTTGAAGGTTCTAACTCTACATCACCTAAAAGTTCTGTAACCCTATCCTGAAGCCTAATTTTATAATTTTCTACAGTTAAAGATGATAAAGGCTCTATCTTAGCTAAAGATCCTTCAATAGATTTAATCTTTACTAAAATATCATCTTTCAATTTTTGACCTTCTTTTTCCCTCATAGAAAGAAAATTATTAACTGCACATTCTAAAGTGGTTTTCAGTATGTACCAAATCTCATCAATATCTTTTTCTTCTTGCTTAAGTGTAATCACCTCTGGAAACTTAGCAACTAAAGAAACAGAGATATCATCTTTAAGTGAGAACTCATCTCTTAATTTATTAAGAGACGTGATATAGTTACGAGCTAATGCCTCATTAAGCATTGGGATTCCAGCATTGCTATTGTAATTATCCTCAGTTATAAATACATCTATCTTCCCTCTATTTAGCTTTTCTTGAAGTACCTTTCGAACTTTATCCTCCAGTGAAAGAATACTTCTTGGCATCCTGATATTTAAATCTAAATATCTATGATTTACACCCTTCATTTCCACTGTGAATGCAAAGTTCTCATTTCCCTCGTTGGCTCTTCCAAAGCCGGTCATGCTTTTCATCATAGTACTCACCCTTCTAAAAACACGTCGTACTGAAATATAACATAAAAAATTATATCATAAATCCTCTGGATATATAACGTTTTTTTGATTTTTCTCTATTAATTTAAGTATTTCTTTGTTTTGCTTTCATATTGTATTATATTTAACTTATCATATCTATGCAATAGAAATTTATATCTGTTATACAATTTCTATTTTAAAATCAAATTAATATTATTCTACTATATCATACCTTTCCACTTAAATCCTATACGCTTTGTAATTAAACCAAGTTATAAAATTAATACAATATATAATTTATCATATTTTAAAAGGTGCTTACAAACTCTTGTAAGCACCTTTATATTTATTATTATTCAAATAGTGGCAATGCTAACTTAAAGACAAATATAATTGCTAAAATTATCATCACAATTGACACTTGATGCTTATCCCTTTTGTCTTTAACAGTCATATTATGTATTAAGTTTATGAATACATAAGACAATACGCCTAAAGTTAAACCATCACCAATGCTATATGTTAATGGCATAGCTGCTATAGTTATAAAAGCAGGAAATCCTTGTGTAATATCCTTAAAGTCAATCTTAGTAACTTCTTGCATCATCAAAAATCCTACATAGATAAGTGCTGGTGCAGTAGCACAAGACGGAATTGCAATAAATATTGGTGAGAAAAACATAGCTAGAAAAAATAAAATTCCAGTAACAATAGCAGTAAGACCAGTTCTTCCGCCTTCTGCAACTCCAGTTGAACTCTCAACATATGTTGTAACTGTTGTAGCACCAATTAATGAACCTACAGTAGTACCAATGGCATCTGTTAACAATGCCTTTCCTGCTCTTGGAACGTTACCTTTCTCATCAAGCATATTCGCTTTTGAAGCTACTCCAACGAGTGTTCCAACTGTATCAAAGAAATCAACAAATAGAAAAGTAAATAATATAATTATGAAATTTAAAACTTTTTCTGAATCAAATAGGTAAGACAAATCTATTTGAAATAATAATGGGGATAATGATTCATATTCAAACACTTTAAGTGGTAGATGTATACCATAATAGTTCGCAGCACCAGGATTAATAAGTGCATAGATCCAAGATAAAACAGTACTTATAACTATTCCCCAAAGTATTGCACCTTTTATATTCTTTTTAGATAACACTACTATTATAAGTAGTCCTGTAACGGCTATCAAAACAGGAGCAGTAATGAAGCTACCTAGCTGAACATAGGTTGAAGGATTACTTTCTATAATCTTTGCATTTGAAAAACCTATAAAGGCAATAAATAAACCGATACCAACAGTAACAGCCATTTTTAAACTTAATGGTATTGCTTTTACAACTGCTTCTCTAACATTTGTAAGTGACAAAATAATAAAAACAATTCCTTCTACGAATATAGCTCCAAAAGCTACCTTCCAAGAAACACCCATTCCTAAACAAACTGAATATGTAAAATAAGCATTTAAGCCCATTCCAGGTGCTAAAGCAAAAGGTAAGTTAGCATAAAGACCCATTAATATGCATGCAAAAGCAGAGGCTAAACAGGTAGCTGTAACTAATGCACCCACAGTCCCTTCTCCAGTAGCTTGGGATACCATTCCAGGATTAACAGCAATGATATAAGCCATGGTTAAAAATGTTGTGAGTCCTGCTAAAACTTCTGTTCTTACAGACGTTCCACTGTCTTTAAGCTTAAAATAACGTTCTAAAAAATTATTCATAAGATTTCCTCCTTAGTTTGTTTACAATAAATTTAGATAAATAACGCATAAAAATAGTACCTTTGAATAATATCATTCTCTGTACATTATGTCAAGAGAATATGCGAATGTTCGCCTTTTAATTTTTATAATATTTCGTATTAAAGTATATACAGGTTACTTTACAGATCTCTAATATATGTTTGCAACTTAATTATTATAAGTTTTCTACTATTAAACCTAATTTATACACTTATGCAAAATCGACGAATTTAGTATTTTAATCTTGCACTTATAACTTTGCTAAGTATATTTTTAAACGGCAAAAAGACCTCAAGAATACCTTAAGGTCAAATAATCTTTATTTATAATATCCTTGTTCAAATATTCCCTTAATTTCTTGGATGTCCTTTGTTACCCCTAAGGCTAACATCAACTTAATCCTAGCCTTTTGTCCTGGGAGATTATCACCAAATATTACTCCAATATCTCTTAACTCTCTACCTCCTCCATGATATCCATAGGAGTCCAGTACCCTTCCTTGAAAACATCTTGATACAATTACAACAACAATATTATTCTTTATTGCTTTTGCTACTCCCTCTACCATGTCAGGAGGTACATTCCCTCTGCCCAAAGCCTCTATAACTATTCCCTTATAACCTTTATCTATATAAAACTCCAAAATATCGCTATTCATTCCCACACAACATTTGATCAATGCAACCTTTTCTTCATAAGTCTCCGTCAAGATATTTTGCTTTATTATAGTATCTTTATAGAACAATGCAATATTATTATCTACTATACCCACAGGACCAAAGTTTGGAGACTTGAATGCATCTAAATGCATAGAATGAGTTTTTGTAACTTCTTCTGCTAAATTAAGTTCATCATTTAGACAAACTAAAACTCCTCTGTCTTTAGCTTCTTCAGATATAGCAGTACATATGGCTGCTGAAAGATTAGCTGGTCCGTCATACCCTAATTCCGAACTATTTCTCATAGCACCTGTTATAATAACTGGTTTCTTACTTTTAATAGTAAGATCTAAAAAGTATGCAGTTTCTTCTAAAGTATCCGTTCCATGAGTAACAACTACACCACAGATATCTTCTCTTTCAAGTAATTTCCTTATATATATTGACATTTCCATCATTATTTCGGGAGTCATATGAGGACCAGGATTGTTTGAAAAGTTATGTGCTTCAATTTCCGCATATTTCTCTATGCCCGTTACCTTTGACATTATATCTTCCCCTGTTAAATTAGGCACTGCTGCTTTAAGCGTAGGATCAACAACCATAGAAATAGTACCACCATTAAAAACTACTGCAACCTTCTTCAAACCTATCACCTCATTATTTTTCGCTTCACTATATCCAATTTATTTTTTACTTACTATAATATTATAAAATACCATATAATAAAAGCATAGCTATTTTGACTTTCAGAATTTTTTTTGTAATTCCTATACTATATATAGATCTTTTTTTAACAATCTCTTACTAGTTGTTGTAAAACCTTTTAAATTTAATACTATTAAATTAGCAAAATATTATTCATAAGGAGATTAACTATGAAACTTATAGATTTTCACTGCGATACAATTTCAAAAATTCATGAAAATCCTTCAAAAGGAAACCTTAAAGACAATGAACACCATGTTAGTATTGATAAATTAATAAAAAGTAATTCATTAGCACAATTTTTTGCTCTTTATGTAAATGCAAAGACTCACAATAGTTGTTATGAATACGGAAAGGAACTCTTAAATTCTTTCAATGATCAAATAAATGAAAACAAAACTTTAATTAGCTTAGGTACAAACTATGCATCTATTATAAAAAATGAACAAACAAATAAAATCACCGCTTTTTTAACCTTAGAAGAAGGTGGTATATTAGAAGGCTCCTTAGATAATTTTTTTGAATTTTATAAAGCTGGAGTACGACTTATAACCTTAACCTGGAATTATCCTAATGAAATAGGTTATCCTAATGCTAACTTCACATATAAAGACCAGGGGTTAACTAAATTCGGGAAAGAGCTTGTAGAAGCAATGAACCATTACAATACTATTGTAGATGTATCCCATTTATCTGATGGGGGATTTTTTGACGTAAATGAAATAAGTAAAAAACCTTTTATCGCTTCACATTCAAACTGTAGGTCTATAACAAATCATCCTAGGAATCTAACAGATCCTATGATTAGAGCTATAGCTGATAAAGGAGGCGTTATCGGTATAAATCTTGCCAGCAGTTTCTTAGGTGATAGTCCTAAAACTAGAATAGATGACATTCTTCTTCATATAGATCATATGTACAAAACAGGCGGAAAACAAGTTATTTCATTAGGTTGTGATTTCGACGGGATAGACAACGCCTTAGAAATCGAAGACGTCAGCGAAATGTATAAACTAAGAGAAGCGCTAAGTAACCATGGTTATTCTTACGATATGATAGAGAATATATTTTATAAGAATGCTCTTACCTTCATCAAAGAAGTGTTAAATTAATAAAAATAAAGAGGTTTATCAAATGAAGTCCTTAAGCTTAAAGCACAATTTAGCTTTAAATTAACACTTTCATCTTGATAAAACCTCTTTACTTTCTGTCCATTCCTACCTTAGCAAAATTATTTTCATAGTATAATACAAATTAGGCCTGCATTACCTTCATTTATCATCTTCTCTAAGGTCTTTTGAATCTTAAATTGCACATCCTCTGGCATCTTAAACAACTTATTTTGAAGTCCTTCCTTCACTAATACTTCTAATGATTTACCAAAGATATTACTTTCCCATATCTTAGAAGCATCATCTTCGAATTGTTTCTGCAAGGATTGATACATTTCTTCACTTTCTTTTGCAGAGCCCATTATTGGAGAAATCTCTGTTTGCACATTAGTTCTAATTAAGTGCAAACTAGGAGCACTTGCTTTAAGCTTAACTACGTATTTTCCACCTTGTTTTACAAACTCAGGCTCCTCAAGCTTCATTTCTGTAAGTTGTGGTGCAACTAATCCATAACCGCTTTCTTTTACATCATTTAAAGCTTTTTCTATCTTGTCATATTCCACCTTTGCTTTATAAAAATCTTTAATTGTTGATAATAAATGGCTTTCGTTAGCTATCTCAAATCCACAAGCTTCACTTAGTACATTATAAAATACGCTCTTTTTAGGTTTAAAGACAATTCTTGCAGTTCCATCACCCATATTCATTTCTTCAACTTTTGAAGAATCTAAGAAATCAAGTGTCTCAAAAGCTTCTAGAGAATTTCTTACATCTCTTACTTTTGATATACTCTTACTCAAATCTTTTATTATGTTCAAGAAATTTGATTTTAACCAGTGTGAAACTTCTAATTTTTCTATCCATTCAGGCATATCAATGTTTATTTCTTTTACTGGGAATTCCTTTAGTATTTTATTAAAGATATTTGTAATATCTTCTTGTTGCATATTTACTACATCTACAAGCTGAACTGGAGTATCATACTTTTCTTCTAACTCTTTTTTTAGGTTAACAGCTTCTGGACTAAAAACATTAGTTGTATTTAATACAATGATAAATGGTTTATTAATGTTTTTTAGTTCACTTACAACACGCTCTTCTGCATCTACATATTCTTCTCTTGTTATTCCTGCAATAGAACCGTCTGTCGTAACTACTATACCTATAGTTGAATGATCATTTATAACTTTCTTTGTTCCAATCTCTGCTGCTAACTCAAAAGGCATCTCCTTTTCCGACCAGGGGGTTGTTACCATCTTAGGTTTTGAATCCTCTTCATATCCATAAGCACCTTTAACAATATAGCCAACACAATCCACCATTCTTACCTTGAAATTTAAACCATCTGCTAAAGAAATCGGTACAGCTTCATTTGGTACGAATTTAGGTTCCATAGTATGGATACTTTTGCCTGAACCACTTTGTGGTAATTCATCCTTAGCCCTTTCTTTTTTATAGGCATTTTCAATATTAGGCAAAACCATTAAATCCATAAATCTTTTGATAAAAGAAGATTTTCCTGTTCTAACAGGTCCAACAACTCCTACATAAATATCCCCTTGGGTTCTGTCGGCTATATCCTTATATATATCGAAGTTTTCCAAAAACCTTCCCTCCCATTTTCTAATACTAACATTATATATATATTAGTCCTATACAACATTAATTACTTATTGAGAAATTTTTCTTAAAGATTTTTTTATTTATTTTAATTATTGTTATAGATTTATATCTTCTTTACTTTTATAAAATTCTTAAAACCAAAAGTTCAAAGCATATCACGCATATCAATCCTTTTCTAAGATACAAAAATAAGTATATTTTTATATAAATAGCAAAAAAGTATGGTTATACAATTAATGCATAACCATACTCTAATATATTTAATTATATGATTTTTATCATTAAATATTATTCTTTTCTTTCTCTAAAAATAGTTTTTATTCCAGTCCCCTCAAAATCAAAATTTTCTCTTAATTGATTGTTTAAATATCTTTCATAAGAGTAATGTAATGCACTAGAATCATTTACAAAGAAAACAAAGGTTGGTGGTTTAACATCAACTTGAGTTGCGTAAAATATCTTAAGCCTTTTTCCGTGTGTTACTGGTGGCTCTTGTCTTAATACTGCTTCACTAATAACATCATTTAAAACTCCTGTTGCTATACGCTTAGAATAATTGTCATAGCACTTTTTAGCTAACTCTAATACCTTATGTACTCTTTGGCCACTTAATGCAGAAATAAATAAGTATGGAGCATAATTCATAAATGATAATTTAAATCTAAGATCATCAGTGAATTTCTTCATAGTCTTATCATCTTTTTCAATAAGATCCCATTTGTTCACTATAACCATTATTGCTTTATTAAGTTCATGAGCATATCCAATTATCTTCTCATCTTGCTCTGATAATTCTTCAGTTGCATCTAACATAAGGATGCATACATCAGCTCTTTCTATTGCTGTTAAGGTTCTTATAACACTATATCTTTCAATTTCCTCTTTAACCTTACTCTTACGTCTAAGACCAGCAGTGTCGATAAGCATAAACTTACCTATTTCTGTTTCAAGAGGACTATCTATAGCATCTCTCGTGGTTCCTGGGATGTTACTTACTATATTTCTTTCTTCTCCTAATAATTTATTTATCAGCGAAGACTTCCCTACATTTGGTTTTCCAATCATTGCAATTTTTATGTATTCTTCTGACGCTTCATCATTACTAATATCTTTAAAATTATCAACAACCATATCTAGCATATCTCCAAGTCCAAGACCTTGAGAAGCAGAGATTGCTACAGGGTCTCCAAGACCTAAATTGTAGAATTCAAATTTATTTTCTTCTTCTTTAATACTATCAACTTTATTAACAGCAAGAACAATTGATTTCTTACTTTTTCTAAGCATTTGAGCAACTTCTCTGTCTGTATCTGTAAGTCCGCTTTTTCCATCTACAATAAAGATGATTACATTAGCTGTTTCTATAGCTATAAGTGCCTGCCTTCTCATTTGAGCTAAAATTATATCATCAGATTTCGGCTCTATACCACCAGTATCAATTATAGTAAACTCCTGTCCAACCCACTCAGAGCTAGCATATATTCTATCACGAGTTACTCCTGGCTTATCTTCTACAATGGCAATTCTTTTCCCTGCTAATTTATTAAATAAAGTAGATTTACCGACATTTGGTCTTCCTACTATAGCTACAATCGGTTTTCCCATTATTATTCCTCCTGACTATTTTCGTTAATTATTTCTATTAAATCTTCTCCGGTATAATCAGTAATTTTTACTGTTGTACCTAATGTATTTTGTATATCACCTATGGTATAGTTATCTAACATAATATTGTCTTCATAATCACCAAGTTCATAACCTTTTCTAAACATCACATTACTCATAATAAGAGTACCCACATCTTTACCCTTAAGCTGATTTATTAAATCAGTTCCTGTTATAAGTCCTGTAACAGTAATAGTTTCACCAAAGTAATTATTAATAATCTTAACTACGTCTATTCTAACCTTAGGACTCTTCTTCATAATTTTTAAAGCAGCTTCCTGTATCTCCTTATACGCAGATACTCCTGTTGGTATTGTAAAATGCCCACATATGTTATCTTTTAAACTATCAACAGCATCTTCAATGTTATCTCTGAACATCCTTATAACACCAATTCCATCTTCTAACTGTTCGAATTCACTATAAAACTCTTTTTCCGGAATAGTCTTTTCTGCTAAAATATAAAATTCATCAGACAACCTAATAAAAGGCTCTCCAATCTCTTTATAAAATTGTTCTTGCAATTTGTTAACTGTTTCTATCTCACTATTTGCAGATTCCTTATCATAAACTTTCAGTTCCTTTAATCCTTCTCTAAACTTTGTAATACCAATAGGAACTGCTGCAACATTTCTTACAGCTGGATATAAACTATATAAGTCATTAATAGTTCTAACTAGCTCTTCTCCATTATTTATTTCTGGACAAAGTACTATTTGAGTATTAATAGTTATCCCTGCATCTGCTAGCTTTTTAAGCTTTTCCATAAGTTCCCCAGCAAATCTATTGTTTAACATTTCTCTTCTTAGTTCTGGATTAGTTGTATGTACAGAAACGTTTATTGGACTAATTCTGTAACGTATTATTCTATCTATGTCATCATCCTTCATATTAGTTAAGGTTATAAAATTCCCTTGTAAAAATGATAATCTAGAATCATCATCTTTAAAATATAGTGTTTCTCTCATACCCTTTGGTAATTGATCTATAAAACAGAATATACATTTATTATGGCAGCTCATAGGCTTATCCATTATACCCTCTTTAAATTCTAATCCTATATCCTCTCCAAATTCCTTCTCAATTTCTATATCCCATATCTCACCATCAGCTTTTTCAATAGTAATGACAACATCTTCATCCACTATGAGATACTTATAATCTATAATATCTTTTACCTCTGTGTCGTTAATCAATAGCAGTTTATCCCCTGCTTCAATACCGACTTCTTCACCGATACTATCTTTATCGACTTTACTGATAATATTTCTCACGTTCTCACCTACTTTTAGGTATATTAAGTCAATATGTACTATAACATTATTTCTTAAAGATAGTCAAGAAATGATTTACTAATAACTTGTATAAAACTAAAAAAGAAGTAAGGCAACTTAATGCCCAACTCCTATTTATTCAAATCTAGATACACTCCCGTTACAAGATAAATGGTATTCTCACATATATTAGTAACATGGTCAGCAGCTCTCTCTAAATATTTGCATACAAATAGTAATTGTGGTAACTGTTCTGTAGCGTTATCTCCCCTCGCTATTATACCTAATACCTCTCCAAAGATATCTCTAAAGATATCATCAACTTCGTCATCCTTTTTGCAGATTGTATAAGAATCATCTACATTAGTATTTAAATAAGCATTTACACCTTCACCTATCATATCACAAACCAACCCAGTCATTTTCTGAATATTTTGTAGTATCTTATGAAACCCTTCATCTTGATATCTAACAGAAATCTTTGCTATATCAACAGCATAATCAGCCATACGTTCTAGATCTGAGGCTACTTTGGTAGCAGAAAAAACTCCTCTCAAGTCTGTTGCCATAGGATTTTGCATTGCGATTAATCTTATAGCTTTGTCGTCTATTTCCTTCTGTAGATTATCAATAACATCGTCACTGTCCATAACTTTAATCGCCAATGCTGAATCATGATTTACTAATGCAGTTACAGCTAAACTTATTTGTTCTTTTGTAGCATCAGACATTTCTAATAAATCCTTATGAAGGTTTTTTACACTTATATCAAAAGATTTTAGCATATGCTTATCACTCCATTTAGTCGTTTGATTTGTAACTATATTATGTATAACTTGAAAATATCACATTATTTTTGTAATAAATAATTATAGAAAGTTAAATATAGTAATTATATATATATTATTTAGTTATTACTTATAAAATATACTTCTACTTTACATCGAAATAATTAACTATCTCTCTCATTTCATTAGTAAGAGAAGTTAAATCGTTTGAAGAACTATCTACTTTTTTGCTTGCCATATTGACATTATCGGAAGAAGTTTTTATATTGATAGTCTTCATAAGTATTTCTTCAGACAAATCCGTAGTCCTAAAGATTTTTTCTAATATCTGCTCTTTTTCTGATTCTACAGCTTCTAATACTTCTATAGTCTTTTCTATTTGTGGGTGTATTGTATCTACTGATTTGATTATTGTAACAAAGGATTTTAAAGCTAAATGGATATTATCCTTCTGCACATCTAACTCATCACTTACTTCTTTTGTAGTACTTACCATAGCTTTTGTATCATTTACGATCTTATTAATTATATTATTAATATTACCTGCTGAGTCATTGCTTACATCTGCAAGCTTTCGTATTTCCTTTGCAACCACATCAAACCCACGTCCATGTACGCCAGCTCTAGCAGCCTCAATTGATGCATTTAATGATAATAAGTTAATTTGTTTAGACAGCTCGTCTATTAATTTTGCTATTTGAGAAATACTTTCAACATTTTCATTAACTTCAACAATTTTTGAAACAAGCTTATTAAATTCAATTGTAGTTATATCAAGTGAACTTACAACGTTGCCCATGTCATTTCCACTATCATCAGCAAGATCTTTTATATACTTTGCACTAGTATCTATCTTCTCAATTGATTCAATCATTCTTTTGAATTCTTCATTAAAAACGTTTAATATAGAGACTATATCTTTTAAAAGATTATTTTGATCATCTACTATCTCTGATACACTTTCTATAGAAGTAATAACCGTACTGGATTCAAAAGATACTTCATTAGATAACTTAAAGAGATTAATTGAACTAGCATCAATTTTATTGGAATTTTCTCTTATTAGATTTATTATATTTAAAAGAGAACCTTGCATATTACTAAGTGATCTACACATATCGCCTAGCTCGTCATCTCTAGATAAAAGTTTCTTATTTATATCAATTGTTAAATCACCTTGTTCAATTTCTTGGACATAAGATACATTACTATATATTATTTTTGAAAATCTCCTTGATATCAATAATATAGCTATTGAGGATATCGCTAATATTATAATCGCTATAACAATAAGCAATGAGCTGATATTAAGTGCTTCTTTTAAAACTTCATTTCTGCTCATAGTTATTCCTAAAGACCAACCAGTGTTATTAATTGAAGAGTATGCAATCATATATTGAACACCATTATTTTTATATTTATCTGTACCAGCAATATTATTTAACATGTCCTTTGCAACAATTCCTAAATCACCGACTTTATTTATTGACTTATCTTCTAAAAGATTTATCCTATCAAAAACTAGATTTTTGTTTTCATGAGCAATAAGAGTTCCTTGTTTATTTATAATAAACGCACTTCCTCCATTTGCTATTATAAGATTATCTGTTATATTACTTAAATCATTTCCGTTCCGCATAGCAACAAGTACACCACTAACCTTATTGTCCTTATTTCTTATTGGAACAGCGTAGTTAATCTCTGAATTTCTTACAGCTGTATCAATTATAGGTTCACTAACAACAGCTTTTCCAACAACAGCTGTTTTAAAATATTCTGTATCACTTATATTTTTAGTTATTCTATCATTATAAGTAATATTGCCGTTCAAATCAGCAATCCCTATTTTAATAACTCCAGTTCTATCAACCTCTTTCTGTAAAATGCTTAATTTTTCATTTTTACTAACATCCATGTCCTTAAAACTTGGATTATTCGCTAATACTTCTAATGAATTAAGTTGACCATTGATTTTCTCTTCAATAGTTTCTGTAGTTTGTATTGCTAAATCCGTAAGTAATTTCTTTGAGTTGTTTTCAATACTATTACTAAATAAAGCTAAAGATATTATTATGATAATAATGGATCCAACTGCGGATAAAAGTCCAAAATAAGCAGTTAATCTAACTTTTATAGATCTAACTCTACCTTTTCTCTTAGACTTCTTTGTTTCATTAGATTTTTTCTTCATAAATATGCCTCCATAATGTTAGTTATAAAATGCATGCACTTAATAATTTTTATCTTTTGTTTGAAACTATGATTATCGGTAACTTAGGATATTTGCCAAAGAACCTCACTTATCTTCTCAGCTATATAGCTGTACATTATAATTCAATACTTAAAGAAAATATTTTTTATTTTGATAGTAGCTATATGTTGCATTGAAGGTCCATAGTAATTAATTTAATTGTTACATATATGGCTCATAAAAGTAATAATTGTTAATTTCTTTTAACAGCTATTACTTACTTTTAACACTTGCATTTTTATCCAAATCCATTCTCTACAATTTGTACAAAAAAGAAAAAAGCGTGTCCTAATTTTCATTAAAACACACTAAAATAATTATTCATTTAAGTCTTTATAATTTCCAGTACATACGTAAATAGTTTGTTCACAAATATTTGTAACATGGTCTGCAATTCTTTCTAAATACTTTACTACAAATAAAAATTGTGCAACCTGGTTTGATTTATCAGTATCTGTCTTTATTAAACTCAAAAACTCATCAAAAATCTTCTTATAGAAGCTATCTATATCATCGTCTCTTTTACCGATATCATATGCATCTTTCATATTTCCATTGATATAGGCATCTACACCATCTGTAATCATTTTTACAACTAAATCAGCCATAACCGGTATATCTAGAAGCTTTTTTATATAATTTTCTTTAGAAAGCTTTTTTGCGATTTTCGCAATATCCACTGCATGATCTGCCATTCTTTCTAAATCCGAACTAACTTTAGTAGCAGAGAAAATATCTCTTAAATCAGTAGCTAAAGGATTCTGCATAGCTACAAGCCTTATGGCTTTATCATCAATTTCTTTCTGCATTTCATCAATAATATCGTCCTCAGCTATAACCTTATTAGCTAAGCTTATATCCTGAGTTTGCAATGCTTTTACTGCATTATAAATTTGTTTTTCAGTTTCACAACCCATTCTTAATAGGTCATTGTGTAATTCTTTAATACTAATGTCAAAAGATTTTCTCATTTGATAATTCCCCCCTGTGTTAATTCTTATCCAAATCTTCCGGTTATATAATCCTCTGTCCTCTTATCCCTTGGATTATAGAATATATCAGAAGTTTTTCCATACTCTACAACTTCTCCATTTAAGAAGAAAGCTGTATTATCTGCAACTCTACCAGCTTGTTGCATATTATGTGTAACGATTATAACCGTATATTTTTTCTTTAGCTCATCCATCAACTCTTCAACTTTTAAAGTTGAAATAGGGTCTAATGCTGATGTAGGTTCATCCATTAGAATTATCTCTGGCTCAACAGCTAAAGTCCTTGCTATACATAATCTTTGTTGTTGCCCCCCTGATAATCCAAGTCCACTTTTCTTTAATCTGTCTTTTGCTTCTTCCCAAAGTGCAGCCCCTTTAAGACTTTTTTCAACGATTTCATCTAATTGTGCCTTATTTTTTATTCCATGTATTCTTGGTCCATAAGCTATATTGTCATATATCGACATAGGAAAAGGATTTGCTTTTTGAAACACCATTCCTACCTTTTTTCTAAGATTAATTATGTCATAATCTTTATTATAGATGTTCTCATCTTCATAAATTACTTCGCCATCAATTCTCACTATATCAATTAAATCATTCATCCTATTAAGAGTTCTTAAAAATGTTGACTTTCCACAACCGGATGGTCCGATTAGGGCAGTAACTGCATTTTTATCTATTTCCATATTTATACTTTTTAGTGCATGGGCTGCACCATAATGTAAATTCAAATCTCTTGTGGATATTATACTCATGCTATTGCCTCCTTACTTTTGTCCTGTGTAGCTACTATGAATTTTCTTACCTAATATTCTAGCTGCTATATTAAAAATTAAAACCATTGTTATAAGCACTGCTGCTGACTTAGCAGCTACAATCTTTGCATCTGGAGCTAAAGCTTCTGAATTAAGCTTCCAAATATGCACTGCAAGAGTTTCTGCTGGTCTAAATATATTAAAGGGATTTGCTTTACTAGTCATTGATGCTGCTATCCTTGTAGATGGTGCACTCATTCCAGCAGTATATATAAGTGCAGCTGCTTCACCAAATATTCTTCCTGCCGCTAAAATTACACCTGTTAGAATTTGAGGAACTGCAGAAGGTAATATCACTTTTTTAATAGTCTGCCACCTTGTAGCTCCAAGCCCAAGACTAGCTTCTTTAACACTTTTTCCTGCTGCTTTTATAGCATTTTCACTTACCCTTGTTAATGATGGTAGATTAATAATTGCAATAGCTAAAGCTCCTCCAATTAACGTAAATCCCCACTTAGTAGTATTTACAAAGATTAATAACCCAAACAATCCAACAACGATTGATGGAAGAGAAGACATTGTTTCTAAACATAATCTTATAAAGTTTAGTAACCTTCCTTCTTTAGCGTATTCTGAAAGATAAATACCAGCACCTATTCCTAATGGTATAGTTATTGCTAAAGATAATATAAGCAAATAGAAGGAGTTGAATAATTGTGGTCCTATACCACTACCAGCCTCTGAAGCATTAGCTTTCCCAAATAAAAACTTAAAGTCTAGAAATCCCCATCCCCTTATTATTATAGCTCCTAATAATACTGTCAGTAGGGTTACTACTGAAATAGCTATTATATATAAAATACAAGTCCATATTTTATCGTAGGTTTTAGCATTCATTATTTAACTTCTCCTCTTCTACCTATAGCTCTTATTATTAATATAAATATGAACGATACAATTAAAAGTAATGCAGCTAAGGTCCAAAGTGCATGATATTCTGGCGTTCCTTTTATTGCATTTGCCATATTCATAGTTAGGATTCCAGTTAAAGTAGTCGTAGGAGATAATATGCTATCTGGTATCTTAATTGTATTTCCGATAACCATCTGAACAGCTAAAGCCTCTCCAAAAGCTCTTGCTAAACCAAGAACTATCCCTGTAAATATTCCATTAGATGCTGCTGGTAAAACTACCTTTTTAATTGTTTGCCATCTAGTTGCGCCAAGTCCATAGGATGCCTCAATGTATTCATGCGGTACAATTTTTATGGCATCTGCTGCAAGCGAAGCAATTGTTGGCAAAATCATAATACTTAAAACTATAATTCCTGCAAGCAAGCTAAACCCAGTACCACTGGTAACATTTTTTATAAAGGGAACAAGGTATAAAATACCTAAAAGTCCATAGACAACCGATGGAATTCCAACAAAAAGTTCTAAAGAAGCTTGAATTAGCTTTTTCCCATATCCTTTAGAGATATGATTTAAAAATATAGCAACAGCTACAGCAATTGGTGCACTTAAAATAACTGCTCCAATTGAAACCAAAGCTGATCCTACTATAAATATTACAGCTCCAAATTCCCCTTTTTCCATACTCCATTCTTTAGAAAATAGTATTTGTCCTATAGTATATTTGTCTTTTATAAATATTTGCAGACCATTGTAAATTACAAAAAACATTATGGACAAAGTTAATACTACAATTAACAATCCACATAATGTTGCATAAGTTCTTCCAATTTGTTCATTTTTGATGTTCTTAAGCATTCTCATTTTCTTACTGTTGCTATTAGCTGCAATAACTGTATGATTTTTCTCCATAGTCACACTCCTCATATAAAGGCTTTGTAAAATATGGTTGGTTTTTTCAAACCAACCATAGCTTTGGTTATTTTTTTAGTTCACTCATAGGAATATATCCCATGCTTTTAATTGTTTCTGTATCATTCATTAAGAAATCTATGAATCCTTTTACTTCATTTTTAGGTTCGCCTTTTGTAACCATGTATCCATATGACCAGAATGGATATTTATTTGCTGCTATATTTGCAACCGTATTTTCAACACCGTCAATTTTTAAAGCTTTTATTTTTACTTTATCAGTTACGTATGAAGATGAAAGATAGCTTATAGCACCTTTTGAACCTTCTACAGCTGTAACGACAGTTCCTGAAGAATCTTGTGCTGTTCCAAGATCTTCTTTAACAGCTACACTACCCATAATTGTTTTTGTAAATACAGCTCTTGTACCAGATGTTGCTGGTCTGTTAATAATTTCAATTGCAACATCTTCTCCACCAACTTCTTTCCAGTTCTTGATTTCACCAGAGAAAATTTTAGCTATTTGGTCTTTTGTTAAATTATCAACTTTGTTATCTTTGCTTACTACCATAGCAAAGCTTTGAGCACAAATCTTAGTATCAACTAATTCCGCTGCCTTAGCTTCATCTTTTATTTTATCTTTTGCTGGAACATCAGAATTTCCTATTTGAATATTACCTTCAGCTACTTGGTTAACACCTGTACCTGAACCACCACCTTGAACATTGATAATGCAATCTGGATATTTATCCATAAACTTTTTAGAAGTATTTTCAACTAATTGTTGAAGCGCTGTAGATCCAGCCGCAGTAATTGAACCTGAATAATTAGAATTGTCCTTGTTTGTATCTTCTGTCTTACTTTCCTTATTATCAGTAGACGCCTTGTCATCGCTACAACCACTTAATACTCCAGCAAACATTGTCATTGCCATTAATGCAGTTGTTATAAGTAATGTCTTCTTTTTCATATTGTAATTCCTCCAATTAAATTCATAGTTATTGTGATTACAATAATAATTATATTCAACATCAGTTAAGCTAATATTACGCCATTGTTAAGAAAATTTAACAATACACTTAAGCTTTAGGAACTTTCACAATAAATTTTGTTCCTTTTCCTATCTCACTTTCTACATCTATTGTACCCTTAAATTCAAGTATTATGTGCTTTACAATAGCCAATCCAAGACCTGTCCCACCTCTGGCTCTTGATCTAGCTTCGTCCACTCTATAAAACCTCTCAAAAATCCTATTTAAACAAATATTTTCAATTCCAATCCCATTATCCTCAACGGTAATAACTACATAGTCCTCTTTTAAGAAGCATTGAACTTTAACAAAACCATTTCTATCTGAGTATTTTATTGCATTATCGATGAGGTTTATAAGCATTTGTTTAAACTTATTTTGTTCTCCAGATACAATTACAGTTGTATCTGATATATCATAAGTTAATTGAATTTCTTTTTCATCAGCAATAGGCTTAAGTAGTAAAAATACATCTTTTATTATTGCATTTACTTCTATATCCTCATATAATTTGTCTTTATGTGTTTCTATATCAGATAAAGTTAGAATGTCATTAATAAGGGATGTCAACCTATTTGCTTCTTCGTTAATTATATTTAGAAATTTTTCCTTTTTATCATCCTCTTTTACATATCTCAAAGTTTCAGCAAAACCTTTGATAGAAGTTAATGGTGTTTTCAGCTCGTGAGAAACATTTGCCATAAACTGATATCTTAAATTTTCTAATTTCTTAATATCTGTTATATCTTGAACCACGGCAACTCTTCCGATTATTTCATAACCTTTTCGTATATAAGCAGTTTTTATCCTTAAACTTCTAGGCTGTGGATGTCTTATTTCTATTTCTTTTGGTACATTATTATTAGCCTTGATAATTTTCTCAATTTCTATATCCCTTACTAAATTTATTATTTTTTCTCCCAATACATTAGTTTTGATACCAAAAATTTTTTCTACATAAAGATTGGTTAGTATTACTCTATCCTCGTCATCTATTGCAATTACCCCACTCTCCATACTTTCCAGTATAGCTTGTAGTGTATTTTGCTCTTCTGTAAGCTTATTGATAGCTGCTTCCATCTTAGAAGTCATAATATTAAAAACTCTTCCTAAATCCCCAACCTCATCTTGGCTATAAATTTTTACCCTACTTTCAAGATCTCCTCTGGATATCTTAGACGCAGTCATCTGAAGTTCTTTTATTGGCATAACTAATCTATTAGCTAAAGAAGTTGATATATATATTGTTACAACAGATAAAAGTGATAATACAATCACATAATATTTAAGATAATTTTTCTCTATCTCAAATGCCCCTTCCATATGCATGGAAGTTCTTAAAATATATCCATTATCTAATTTTGTTGCATAATACATCATATTTTCTTTCAACGTTTCACTATATCTTGTTGAATACCCTTCGCCATCTTCTCTAGCTTCGATAACCTCTATTCTATCGTTATGATTTACTTTTTCAGCAGCTAGAGATTCTGAGTCATATGCAACCACTCCTTCAGGGCTAATCAATGTATATCTTCCTAAATCAATTGATACATTAGACAATAATTCTATCAACTCATCTATTGAAAGATTTTTTTGCTTGTATAATTGTATTAGCATAGCATTATCTTTTTGCAAATTATCCTTGGTTCTATTTCTCTCTTGCATGTTTCCTATAATATAAAAAAGGATTCCGGAAATTAAAGTTATAATAGTTAAACATAAAATGAAATATGTTATTAGTTTCTTTTTCATACAGTTTCCTCATCGTAACTAAACCTGTATCCAATTCCCCTGATAGTTTCTATATATTTTGGACTACTATCATCATCCTCAATTTTTTTCCTTAGGTGCCTTATGTGAACATCCACTGTTCTAGTTTCTCCAATATACTCATAACCCCAAATTTTATCTAGTAATACATCCCTAGTCAAAACTTTTCCTCTATTCTTAACTAGAATATTTAGTAGTTCAAATTCTTTTAAGGTTAAATCTACTTTAATATCATTTTTTCTCACTTCATATTTACTAAAATCTATAGTTAACTCTCCAAATCTAGAATTAGTTGAAACTGCTACTGTATTAGTTCTTCTTAGAACAGCTTTAACTCTTGCTAACAGTTCTCTAATTGAGAATGGCTTAGTAATATAATCATCTGCTCCAAGCTCAAGTCCTAGAATTTTATCAAGTTCATCACTCTTAGCTGTAAGCATAATTATAGGAATTTCTGAAATTTCATCATCCCTTCTTATTTTTTTGCATACTTCCATTCCACTTATACCTGGAAGCATTAAGTCCAAGAGAATAAGTGATGGTTTTTCTTTTTTAGCTATTTTTCCAGCTTCAATTCCATCATGAGCAGTTAAAACTTTATACTCCTCAGCTTCTAAGTTATATTTTATTAATTCAACAATATGTTCTTCATCATCAACAATAAGTATCTTTTCTTTAGCCATCAATTTTACATCCTCTCTAACTTATAAATATAAAAGAAAAATTTCTACCTGATTTTTCTTTATCTCTTCTGTAAGAATGAAAGATAATATCTTCATCACATCTTGTGCAAAGCTCCATATCTATTATATTTTCCACCTTTACACCAAACTGTTTTAATTGAGCGCTTATACATGACGATAAATCTAAGTTTCTACCATTATTTATATTAATATCTTTATAGATTTCTTTACTTTTAAAACTATTGATTAAATCATCACTTACCTCATAACAGCAGCTTCGAATATGTGGTCCAATTACAGCTACAATATCTTCGCCATTAACATCATATACTTTTTTCATTTTTATAAGAGTCTTTAATGTAATCTCATCATAAGTCCCTCTCCATCCACTATGAATTGCTGCTATCACATCTTTCTTTTCATCAAATAATAAAACAGGTACACAATCAGCTGTAAAGACCCCAAGTGCAACTTGCTTTTTATCTGTTATAATAGCATCTCCTTCTGAAGGTATTCCATCAAACTCTTTAATTATTGTACTATGAACTTGATTTAAGTATCCTATGGACTTTACGTTATATATTTTTTTTATATACTCAATATTTTTTATAAACTCACCACTCTTAAGAGACATATCAAACTTTGATTCTCCATTGGTACAAACAATTTTTACCTTTCCATAGTTTCTTTCAATAAAAATTTTGCTTATGTCATATTGCATACTACCCCTCCAACATAAATATATCACTATCATAAAACATTAACTTGTTTTTTCTTAATTATTAACTTAAGTTTAACATACAAGGTAAATAAGGTATATAGTTCTATATACCCCGTATATATGTCTATATACCTAGTAAATACGACTACACACCTTACTCTTCATCAATATATTCTTCTCCATCTATAAGAATAACATCTTGTCCTACCTTATGTATTTTTTCCCATGAAATTTCTATATCTTCACTTTTACTAAACCATGTGGATTGTTTCTTATTATCTGGAATAATTATTGATACAACTTTATATCTGTCACAGTCTATTCTTAAATCTTTTATATAACCAAGTTTTGTTCCTGAGTTTATATCTATAACCTCAAGTTGTCTTACATTATTTATAGAAAACATAGCTTTATTCATTATACCATCCCCTAAAATTAATGTTCTTTTCATTATAATAATATGACGATAATAAAAAAAAATAACCCCTTCATTAAAAATGAAGGAGTTATTTTTTATACATGCTTTCTCATATGTCTTAGTGCATTTTTTTCTAACCTTGATACTTGCGCTTGAGATATACCAATTTCATCAGCAACTTCCATTTGGGTTCTTCCATCAAAAAACCTCATATTTAATATTAGCTTTTCTCTATCGCTAAGTCTTTTCATAGCTTCTTTTATAGCTATATTCTCTAACCAACTTTCGTCCAAATTTTTACTATCACTGATTTGATCCATAACATAAATAGCATCACCACCATCATGATATATAGGTTCAAAAAGTGAAACCGGCTCTTGTATTGCATCCAATGCAAAAATTACTTCTTCTTTTGCTACATCTAGTTCCTTAGCAATTTGATATACTGTAGGCTCCTTGTTATTTTCTGTCAAAAGTTTATCTCTTACTTGCAATGCACGATAGGCTATATCTCTTAAGGATCTACTTACCCTTATGGAATTATTATCTCTTAAATATCTTCTTATCTCTCCTATTATCATAGGCACCGCATAAGTTGAAAATTTTACATTCTGAGTTAAGTCAAAATTATCTAGAGCCTTTATAAGTCCGATACAGCCAACCTGAAATAAATCGTCAGCATTCTCCCCCCTATTATTAAATCTTTGAATAACACTAAGTACAAGCCTCAAATTTCCTCTAATGAACTTTTCTCTACTAATATAATCTCCTGCTTTCATCTTGTCTAATAATTCTCTCATCTCGTGTTCTTTTAAAACCGGTAGTTTCGAGGTATTCACGCCACAGATTTCAACCTTGTTTATCATATCGTATCAATCCCTTCAGAATACTAACACTTAAAGTATCTCCTACAGAATTAAAAATTATACTAAAAACAAACTATACCATTTTGTTTATTTCTTTTTTTAATCTTCGAATTATTCTTTTTTCTAATCTCGATATATAAGACTGAGAAATTCCTAGCATATCTGCAACTTCTTTTTGAGTTTTCTCATTGCATCCATTTAATCCATATCTTAATTCTACTATTTGTTTTTCTCTTTCATTAAGCTTTCTGAGTGCTATGGAAAGCAATTGCCTATCAACCTCATCTTCTAAAAGATTATATATATTATCGTTTTCAGAACCTAAAATATCTGATAACAATAACTCATTGCCATCCCAATCAATGTTCAATGGCTCATAAAAAGATATTTCAGCCTTAACCTTACTATTCCTTCTAAGGTACATAAGTATTTCGTTTTCTATACAACGTGAAGCATAGGTCGCAAGCTTAATCTTTTTCTCTGGATCGAAGGTATTTACAGCCTTGATAAGTCCAATTGTACCTACTGAAATTAAATCCTCGACTCCTACTCCTGTATTTTCAAATTTTCTTGCAATATAAACTACAAGTCTTAAATTTCTTTCTATAAGTACAGATCTTACAGCTTCTTTACCAGTGCTTAACTTACCTACTAATTCTTCCTCTTCCTCTTTTGTAAGTGGTGGAGGCAGTGCATCATTTCCACCTATATAATAAATTTTTGAGAAGGTTAGCTTAAACCTAGTTATTATTTTATTTAATAGTATCAACAGTTTATTCATGTGTCACCTCACTATAGAAATCAAATAATCCCTCTAGATAATAAACTATTATAGCTATTATCATCACTGAGCTTCCCCTTTGTAAAAGCTATCATTGCTATTTTCTTCTGTCTTTCACCTTTTGAATTTTTAATTATAATATAATCAGCCTTTATACCTTTAAGCTTTCCTGAATTCCCAGATACAACTTGATATGGTATATCATAAAAATCCCTCTCATTACTTATAAGCTCTTGAAAGTCACATTCTTCAGCTATTATCACAGGTAGATTTGTGATGGGCTCTCTCAATTCATTACCTGTATCTAAAAAAGCTTTCATTGAATATAGTTTTCCTTGTATATATATATCTAGCTCATATACTAATGCTTTTATTTGTATTTGGCCTTTAATAAATGTGTATATTCTTTCTCCAATAAAAAAAAGTATTATTAAAGAAAGAACTAATCCTTTTGATGAGAAATTAATTAAATATCCCTTGTAAGTTAACGCATTTGGATTATTTCCCTCTAAAAATATGCATATCCCTGCAAGACACATAGATAAAATTATATATGTTATAGTAGTGCTAAAATAAAATTTAATTTTTTCTTTTGGAAAAGATATTAATATCATAATTAGAGGAACTATTAGTTTTACGGGCATAGTTGTTAGATATTTATTTTTCAAGAAAAATGTTATTATGTAAAGTGCGCCTAAAAAAGCCCCTAAAAGTAACCTCCAAAAGGAGAACTTAGTTCTTACAACTTTACCTGTAATAAACAATAAAAAATAGTTTACTATAAGATTCTGTATTAATAACACATCTATATATACTTTCACCCGTAGCCCTCCTTTATGTTTTATTATACATACATATAACTTAGAAAAATGTCATATCCTACTAATTTTAAAATTTTTAATGCCCTATATTTTTCTATAAAATTATATTTTTTACACAGGAATTTATATAGATAAACCTTAAAATAATATACCTCTATATAAAATAATTTTACTGTCTGATGATATTTAACCATTAGTCAACAATTCAAGTTAAGAATTATTTTATAATTTTAAATAAAAAAAGATGCTTTGAAAGCATAAAGCTACAAAGCATCTTTTTTTATTAAATTACATTTTTCTTCTTCTTAAAAAAGCAGGTATTTCTATATTATCAGATGTATAGCCTGTTGTAGTTGTAGTAGCTACTTCATTCTCAACAGCACTTTGAGGTACTTCTGGAGTAGGAGCTGGTTTGAAAATAGGTTTTTCTATTTTATCGCTCTCAAAACCAGTAGCTATAACTGTAATTATTACCTCATCCTTTAAGCTTTCATCTATTACAGCACCAAAAATTATATTTGCATCTGGATCTGCTGCTTCTTGAACAATATTAGCTGCTTCACTTATTTCAAGTAATCCTAAATCTGCTCCACCAGTTACATTAATTAAGACACCTGTAGCTCCAGCTATAGTTGTTTCTAAAAGTGGTGAGGAAATAGCTTCTCTTGATGCATCCTCAGCTCTATTATCACCTTTTCCTCTGCCAACACCCATATGAGCAAGACCCTTATCTGACATAACAGTCTTTACATCAGCAAAATCTAGATTTACAAGACCTGGCACAGTTATAAGGTCAGATATACCTTGAACACCTTGCCTTAAAATTTCATCTGCAAATTTGAAAGATTCAAGTAAAGTTGTCTTTTTATCAACCATTGTAAGTAATCTTTCATTGGGAATTGTTACAAGAGTATCAACCTTTTCCTTTAGATTCTTTATTCCCATATCTGCATGAACCATTCTTTTTCTACCTTCAAAAGGGAATGGTTTTGTAACTACACCAACAGTAAGTATTCCCATTGACTTAGCTATCTCAGCAACAACTGGTGCAGCACCAGTTCCTGTTCCACCACCCATTCCCGCAGTGATGAAAACCATGTCAGCTCCTTTAAGTGCTTGTGCAATTTCTTCGTGACTTTCTTCTGCCGCCTTCATCCCAATTTCAGGGTTTGCTCCAGCGCCAAGACCTTTGGTTAATTTATCACCTATTTGAATTTTTTGCGCTGCATGAGATAATGTCAATGCTTGCTTATCTGTATTTACAGCAATGAATTCAACATTTTTAAGTCCACTTTCTATCATTCTATTAACGGCGTTATTACCACCACCACCACAACCAATTACCTTAATTTGGGCAAATTGTTGAGAGTCCACATCAAAATCTAACACAACGACAACCTCCTATAATTCAAGTTTCTAAAAAAATTCTTCTATAAATCGTTTAAACTTAGAAATAATTCCTGTCATTTTATCTGAATCTTCTATTTCCTCATTAATCGTCTCATCTATTTTATCGTCGTCACAAGCAATTTCTTTAAACTGTTGACTATAATATTCATAAACATCATTAACGACAGAGATAGCACCAACATATATAGGATTTGATACACCTATAAACTTACCATTTTCAATTCTACATGGCTTATTTAATATCTTTCTCGTAAGTTCAAGACTTCCTTTGAAAGCTCCAAGGCCTCCACCTACAATTACTATACCAGACAATTCATCATAATAACCACTATTTATTATAGATTCTTTAATCATTAATAGAATCTCTTCTACCCTTGCATAAATTATCTCATTTAATAATGATTGTTCAATTTCCACTTCGTTATTATAGGCTCCAGATATCTTAATTTTGTTATTCACTTCTTGCATAGATAAATCTCCATGCATTATCTTTAACTTTTCGGCTTCATTAATCATAAGCTTTAAACATAAAGATATATCGCTAGTTATTGTATTCCCACCAACAGTCAACGATTCATTAAATAGCAGCTTTCCATCCTTAAAGATGGAAATATCAGTTGTCTCAGAACCTACATCAACAATTACTGCACCAATTTCTAACTCACCCTTCTTGAGCACAGTTTTTGATAAAGCTGTAGGTTGAAAAACATTGGATTTTATAATAATACCTGCTTTTGTTATGCTCTTAAACAGATTATTTATAACAGTATCTTCTGCTAAGATTACAAAAGAATCTAATTCCAAGCGATTACCGCTCATTCCTATTGGTTCCTTAATATTTTCGTATCCATCGATTATATACTGAAGAGGTTCAACACCTATTATCTTCATATTATTAGGAACTGTGATCATTTTAGCTGACTCTAATACTCTTTCAATGTCACTTTCTTTGACTTCTTTATCGTCAGAAGATATAACAACAATCCCTTTATTCCAAACTAACTGACAAATTGAGCTAGGTAAAGATAAAAAAACTTCCTTAATATCTATATCCACAATCTTTTCTATTTGTTTTTTGCATTCTAGAATAGCTTGTGAAGTTTTATCTATATCCACCACCACAGCCTTCTTGATACCTTCGCATTGAACTGAGGTAAGACCTATTATCTGAATTTCGCCATTAACCTGCGTTCTTCCAACAGCCATACATACCTTAGATGATCCAATATCTAACCCCACAATATAATCACTCATTAAAGTTAACCTCCTTAATAAGAGAACCCACATTGCTATTTATTCAACATGCTCATCAATATTCCTCTTTTTTTTAAGTCATTTTATAAAAATATTGTTAATCTTTTTTTTAAATATATTAATATTTGTTCATAAAAAAACAAAAGGGTGGAATCCCACCCTTTATATTTTTTCTAACTCTGAAATCTCTACACTTCGAGTATGTGAAGTATGAGACCATTCCTTTTTATTCCTGTCTATAATCCCTTGAATAGAGATAGGTACCCAAGTTAAAGTGTATATTGGGTAAAGCACATACCATAACATAGTCTTTAAGGTAAGTTTTTTATCAAGCCATAGTACAAAAGGTGTATAAAGTATAGCTACTATTAAAGAAGCAATTGTAAAAATCATACTCGGAACACTTGAAATATCAAACACCTTATTTAGGTTATCAAAAATGAAAGCATTTATGTAATTCCTAAAAATGAATAGAGTAGATATTCCTATAAGTATAGTGAAGTATGGCTGAATGCTATATAATGCACAATCAAGCATCGTCCAACTTCTTTTCTTGATTCCCTTTTTAACTAACTCAAAGAAATATCTGCTTGCGACATCTGCATATCCTTGCATCCATCGTTTTCTTTGATTCCAAGATTGCTTTAATGTTATTGGTTTTTCATCATAAATAAGCGCATCATGAGCCCAACCAACCTTCTCACCATTTAAGATGAGCTTACATGTAAACTCTAAATCTTCTGTTAAACAAGTAGCACCCCATCCAAACTTTTTAAGAGTATCAACAGTTATACAGAATCCAGTACCACCAATCTGATTTGAAAAGTTCAAATTCGATTTAGCTAGTTGCATCATTCTGTTTGCTTGCCAAAATCCTATAGAATAACCACCTGTAATCCATGAATCGTTAGGATTTTTACTATCAAGATATCCCTGAACAGCAGAATATCCTTCACAAAGTTTATTATTCATTTCCTTTAAGAAATTCCTTGAAACTAAATTATCAGCATCAAAAATTGCAACAGCATCATATTGTTTTTCCATTTTAAATAACTTTGCAAACATCCATTCAAGAGCATATCCTTTTCCTCTTTTATCGATGCTTTTTCTTTCAAAAACTAACGCACCTGATTTTTCACCAATTTCAGCAGTTTTATCATCACAGTTATCAGCGATTAAAAATATATCATATAGCTCTTCCGGATAATCTAACTTTTTCAAACTATCTATGCTATATTTTATAACCATTTCTTCATTATGTGCAGCGATTATTAATGCAAATCTTTTAGTAGGCACTGAATCTGCCTTCTTTTTGCCTTTATATAATCCAAAAATCGACATTACAACATAGTATAATGAAATTATAAACACTACTTTTGACGAGAAATATCCTATGCTTAATAAAATATCAGTAATTAATTGCACTGATTATCCCCCCTAATCCAAGAACTATTTTAGCACAAAGTAATCAGAAATACTATAACAAAATTATAGTATTTATCATTGAGTCAAATAATTATTTTTTTATTTCCAAGTAAATATCTTCTTTTACAACAACCTCATTTTCTCTCAAATATATGAATAGTGAATAAAAATACAGGATTTATGAGTAAAACTACATATAACATATATTCCTTTGAAATAAAATAGATTTAACTGATTTTTTAGCTGTTTTATACGTTTTTTTTAAAATTGATTGAATTTTTGATTAATGATATAATGAAATAGGAAAAACAACATTGCAAGAGAATTTTATGAAAGGTTGTAATAATCATGTTTTCCCAGGTTTTTTATTATAAATCCTATTTGTAAAGTTCCTATTTGTATTATTTCTAAAGCATATAAATTTATACAAATAGGAGGAAATACGTATGAATACTAATTCTTCATCTGTTAAAACCAGTAAGAATATTATAAAGGACGAAACAACGACTAAAAAGATTTTAGGTAGTTTTCCATCTAATTGTCCAAAAATCATAGATTATTTTTCATTTTAAAAAAAGAGCCTAAGGCTCTTTTTTTATAATGTAATCATTCTCTCAACCATATCCTTTTCTACTGCAAATAACATGGCTGTTTCATACGAAATGATTTTCTTCTTGTATAATTCTACAATAGACATATCCATAGTCTTCATTCCATATTTACTTCCTGTTTGTACAGAAGATTGAATTTGATGTGATCTTCCTTCTCTAATTAGGTTCTGTATTCCAGGAGTAACAATCATAGTTTCTAACGCTGCTACTCTACCATTTCCATCAACTGTTGGAACCAATTGTTGTGATACTACTCCTTGTAGTACTGCTGAAAGCTGAACTCTAACTTGCTGTTGCTGGTGTGGAGGAAATACATCAATTATTCTATCTATTGTTTTTGCTGCTCCAATTGTATGAAGAGTAGATAATACTAAATGTCCTGTTTCAGCTGCTGTAATAGCAATTGAAATGGTTTCTAGATCTCTCATTTCTCCAATCAATATTACGTCCGGGTCTTCTCTTAAAACAGCTCTAAGTGCATCTGCATAACTCTTGCTGTCTTTTCCTATTTCTCTTTGATTAACAATACATTTATTATGTTTATGCATATATTCAATTGGATCTTCAAGAGTTATAATATGCTGAGCTCTTGAAGCATTTATTTCATTAATCATCGCAGCTAACGTAGTGGTTTTACCACTACCAGTTGGCCCAGTAATTAATACAAGACCTCTCTTTTTATTTGAAAGTTCCGTTAGTATAGATGGCATTTCTAAAGATTTAAGAGATGGAATAGCAAGCCCTACTGATCTTAAAGCTAGAGCATCACTACCTCTTTGTTTATATATATTTACTCTATATCTACCAGTACCACTCATAGAATATGAAATATCAATTTCCCCATTCTCTATATATTTCTCATAACTTTCATCGCCTAATATTTGCTTAGTAAAAGCTTTTGTATCATCTGGTTTAAGAATATCAGAACCAAGTGGAGTCAATTCCCCATTTACCCTTATCATTGGTGGTACACCAACAGTCAAGTGTAAATCCGATGCTCTTTTTTCCGCTACTTTATTTAGCATTTCATTTAAGTCCATGCGTATTTATCCCCCGTCACATTTTATCTATTATTATATATTAATAATAATAATATATATATCTATCTTAAATCAAGGGGAATTTATAATATAATAAACTTTTTTCTTAAAAAAGCATCCTATTTAAGAAAAAATTCTTAAATAGGATGCTTTTTAACCATTAACATTTACTGATAAATACTTGTATAATTTTTTTAGAGCTCTTTTTTCTATTCTAGAAACGTAAGACCTAGAAATTCCTAAAAGCAGTGCTATTTCTCTTTGTGTCTTTGGCTTTCCATTGATAAGTCCATATCTCATTTGGATTATTGTTTTTTCTCGTCCTTTTAGACATTTTTCTATCTCTTCATATAGTTTAGCTATCTGCATATTATTCTCAACAATTTCAATAACTGAATCTTCTTCGCTGCTAAGCACGTCCATTAACGAAATTTCATTACCTTCTTTATCAACACCTATAGGATCTTGCAAATATACTTCTCCTTTTGTTTTCTTGCTATTTCTTATAAGCATCAAGAGTTCATTTTCTATACATCTTGCTGCATAGGTCGCAAGTCTTGTTCCTTTATCAACATTAAAGGAGTCTATAGCCTTAATTAAGCCAACAGTTCCTATTGATATTAATTCATCTGAATCTTTCCCTACACCTGAATATTTTTTCACAATATGTGCAACTAATCTTAGATTCCTTTCAACTAAAATACTTTTAGATAGCAAGTCACCTTCCTTTAGCTTTTGTAAATGATATTTCTCCTCTTCTTCTTCTAGAGGCTTAGGGAATGAATTCCCATTACTAATATAGCCAGATAACATGGTCATATTTACTATCAAGTTCATTAAACTGAAGGTTAACAATGTCAATCCTCCTAAAAGTGCTTATAGTTATAATATGCAAAATCAACCTAAAACTTGCTTCAAATATAAAAGCATCTGTGAATTAAACTTAAGTTAATTTCACAAACGCTTTATATATATTATATACTATTAATTATACGCTCTATATTTGCAACTAATAACTCTATGGCAACAAGATTTTGACCACCTTCAGGAATTATTATGTCTGCATATCTTTTGGAAGGTTCTGTAAACTGCAGATGCATTGGTCTTACATAATTAAGATATTGATTTATGACAGAATCTAATGTTCTTCCTCTTTCATTTATGTCTCTCACTAGTCTTCTTATTATTCTAACATCTGAATCCGTATCTACAAATATTTTTATATCTAAAAGATCTCTAACAGCTTTCTCTTGAAGCACTAAAATCCCTTCAACAATAATAATTTGTTTTGGCTCAACTAAGACAGTCTCTAGCTTTCTATTATGTTTTTCAAAATCGTATTGAGGTTTTTCTATACTTTTTCCTTGAATAAGATCCTTTAAATGCTCTACGAATAATTCTGTATCAAAAGCATCTGGATGATCGTAATTAGTCTTTATCCTTTCTTCAAAAGATAAAGAACTTTGATCTTTATAATAAGAATCTTGTTCAATCATAGTTATATTATTTTCATGAAATTTACTACATATTTCTCTTGAAATAGTACTCTTCCCCGAACCAGTACCACCAGTAATTCCAATTAAAACTGGTCTCTTCATTTGTTATCACCCTTACTTTTTATAAGCATATCATCCTTTTGAAGTTCCTTGTCACATTTAATTGTAAAAATCATTTGTGCAGAAGGAGCACTCTCGATACTTTCTCCTTTTTTGTTTCTCATATCAGCTAAAGTAATGGTAAAGTTTTCCCCCTTTGGAACTAGCACTTCTACAACATCACCATTGTATACTTTGTTCTTCTGTTCAATTGTAGCAATTTTAGTATCCTTATCAAAATCTCTAACAACACCTACAATATCGAACTCCCTAATATAAGAAGCACTTTCATAATGCTGTTTTACTTCATCATCACCAAAATAAAAACCAGTTGTATATGGTCTATGACTAGGTTTTAAAAGATATTCATTCCATTTTGGATTAAATTTATAATTTGAAGGATCTTCAAGATAACTATCTATTGCCTCTCTATAAGCTTTAACCACTGAAGCAACATAGTATGCACTCTTCATTCTTCCTTCAATTTTAAAGGAATCAATCCCTGATTCCATTAATTCCTCTATATGTTCAATCATGCATAAATCTTTAGAGTTCATAATGTATGTTCCGTGTTCATCTTCTGTTATCTGAAAATATTCCCCAGGTCTTTTTTCTTCAACTAAATGATACTTGAACCTGCATGGTTGTGCACATGTACCTCTATTTGAATCTCTTCCTGTTAAATAATTTGATAACAAGCATCTTCCTGAATAAGACATGCACATTGAGCCATGAATAAAGGCTTCAATCTCACAAGTTTCAGGTAAGGTTTCTCTAAGTTCTTTTATATCCTTAAGACTCATTTCTCTTGCTATAACAATTCTCTTTACACCAGCTTTATGCCAGAAAACTCCTGACTTATGATTTACACTATTTGCTTGAGTGCTTAAATGAATTTCCAAACCTGGAACAGTTTCTTGAGCAATCATTATAATTCCTGGGTCCGCTGCTATTATAGCATCTACACCTAATTCATATAATTCTTTTAAATAATCTTCAATTCCAACCAAATCTTCATTATGTGGAATTACATTTAATGTTACATAAAGCTTTTTACCTCTTGAATGAGCAAATTCAATACCTTCAATTAACTCTTCTGTAGTAAAATTATCAGCAAAAGCTCTTAAGTTTAATCTAGTTCCACCTAAATACACTGCATCTGCTCCAAAGTTTATAGCAGCTTTAAGTTTATCTAAATTACCAGCTGGTGCTAAAAGTTCTGGTTTCTTCATGTCATTCCCTCCTTGTAGTTACTGCAATACCATCTCCCATAGGTATTACAGATGTATAAAGGTTTGGATCCTTTGAAACAATATCAAGATACTTTCTCATTCTTTTCACTATAGTAATTTTTCTTTTACTAACAAGTTGATCATTGGCTACCATACCTCTAAATAGAACATTATCTGCAATTATAATACCGTCTCTATTTAATAGTCTTAAACAATGAGGAAGAAAGTGATTGTAATGACCCTTTCCAGCATCCATAAATATCAGATCAAAAGGCTCTTGAAGTTTTTCTAAAATATCCATACAATCCCCAACTTCAACCTTTATCTTATCTTGAAGTTTTGCTTCTTCTATATATTTTTTTGCAAGTTCTACCATCTCAGGATTTCTTTCAACAGTTGTAACTTCACAAGGGAAGGTCTGCGCAATGGTAATAGCGGAGTATCCAATGGCAGTACCTAACTCTAAGACTCTTTTGGGTTTTTTAATAGCTATCATTGTTCTTAAGAAGTTAATTGTTTCCTTTTGAGCTATAGGAACTCTATTCTCTTTTGCATACTCTTCTAATTCCCCTAAAAGTCCCTGATTCTCAGGAATTAAATTTCTTAAATACTCTTCCATATAGTCAAAAGTTATACCGTTCATTAATAACCTCCATTAATAACCTAATTCTTTTAATTTATTCTCAAAATCATCGTAATTATTTGTGAAATAATGTGATGTTTTATCTACTGAAAGCACATAATATAAATAATCAGTTTGTGATGGATTAAGTGCTGCCATTATTGATTTTTCTCCCGGACTACAGATAGGACCTACTGGTAACCCCTTAATAAAATACGTATTAAAGGGTGATCCTACCTTTAGGTCTTCAAAAGTCACAACATCCTTATGAATCCCTAGTGCATAAAGTACTGTTGCGTCTATTTGAAGCATCATATCCTTATTTAGTCTATTATTAATAACAGATGCAACAACTGCTCTTTCTTCATCTAGTCTAGATTCTTTTTCTATCATTGAAGCCATAGTCATTACAGAATCTAAATTTTCATCTGTTATTTTTCCACCAGCTTGAGATTTTATAGTACTCAGTGTATCTTCAAAAGTTTTAAGAAGTTCCTTTATTATATTCTCTCCACTTTCTCCTTTTTTAAATTGATATGTGTTAGGAAATAAATAACCTTCAAGATTATATCGTTTATCTTTTGATATTTTGATATAACTTGGAACATTATACGCTTTAACAGCAGCCTTAAAATCATTAGCATTAATTATTTCACTCTTCTCTAATAAACTGCTTATATCATCAACAGTATAACCTTCAGGAATTGTTACTTTGATTAATTCCTCGTCAATATCTCCGTTATTTATTTTCGTCATAAAATCCTTAAAGGAGAGATTCTCACCTATTTCATAAGTTCCCGGAACTACCTTGCTATTTATATCATTCAATTTTAGATATATTTTTAATATATATTTGTTCTTTATAAGATTTGCTGAAGTAAGTTCATCTATGATGCTATTGAAATTTGAATTTTCTTCTACAGTTATCTTTTTTTCTTCAGATACATTAAAAGGTTTTTCGCTGACTCTTTCATAGTAAACAACACCTGACACTGTCACTAATCCCACTAAAACTATTAATATAAAAAATATTAGTTTTAACTTTCTCCCCATAGTACTCACGCCTTTTTAGATTATTAGCTTCTATTTGCTCTTTTTCTTTCTTCAGCATTTAATAATCTTTTTCTTAGTCTAATATTTTTAGGTGTAATTTCAACTAATTCATCGGATTGAACGAATTCAATACATTGTTCTAAAGTCATTTCAGTAATAGGTACTAGTTTTAAAGCATCATCAGCTCCTGATGATCTTGTGTTTGATAAGTGTTTTTTCTTACAAACATTTACATCTATATCTTGAGCTCTTGAACATTCACCAACTATCATACCACCATATACATCGACTCCAGCTCCTATGAATAATCTTCCTCTTTCTTGTGCGTTGAATAATCCATAAGTTATTGCTGTTCCGTTTTCAAAAGCAACAAGAGACCCTCTGCTTCTTTCTGGTATATCTCCTCTATAAGGTTCAAAGTCCTTAAGTACTGAGTTCATTATTCCGTTACCCTTTGTATCAGTTATAAATTCACTTCTATATCCAAGTAAACCCCTTGATGGTATATCAAATTCTATTCTTGTATAACCATTGATTGCTGAAGTCATATTGACCATTTCGCCTTTTCTAGGTCCTAGTTTTTCTATAACAGCACCCATAAATTCTTCTGGAACATCAATTGTAAGACGTTCAATTGGCTCAAGTTTTACTCCATCTTCTTCTTTTACTATAACGCTTGGTTTTGAAACTTGGAATTCATAGCCTTCTCTTCTCATAGTTTCAATAAGTATTGATAAGTGTAATTCTCCTCTACCACTTACTTTAAAAACTTCCGCTTGATCTGTTTCCTCAACTCTCAAAGATACATTTGTTTCTGTTTCTTTAAGTAATCTATCTCTTAAGTGTCTTGATGTAACAAAATCTCCTTCTTTACCAGCAAAAGGTGAGTTATTAACCATAAAGTTCATAGTTATAGTTGGTTCATCAATTTCTACAAATGGAAGTGCTTCTGGATTTGCTGAATCAGCTATAGTTTCTCCTATATTTGTATCGCTTAATCCAGCAATTGCAACTATATCACCAAGTGATGCTTGGTCAGTTTCTACTCTTTTTAATCCATCATAAACAAAAAGTGCAGAGATTTTGTTATTTGAAATTGAACCGTCTCTTCTTATTAGAGCAACATTTTGATTTTTCTTAATTGAACCTCTTTCAATTTTTCCAACTGAAATTCTTCCAACATATTCATTTGAATCAATAGTTGTTACCAACATTTGAAGTGGAGCATCTAATTCTCCCTTTGGTGGTTCAACATGTTCTAAAATAGCATTGAATAATGGCTCCATAGTTTCACTTTCGTCGTCCATAGAACCCTTAGCTATTCCAGCTCTTGCAGAAGCGTATATAACTGGGAACTCTAATTGATCATCATCAGCACCAAGTTCTATAAATAAATCAATTACTTCATCAACAACTTCTTCTGCCCTTTGGTCAGGTTTATCTATTTTATTTATAACAACAATTGGTTTTAAATGTAATTCTAAAGCTTTCTTTAGAACGAATTTAGTTTGTGGCATTGGTCCTTCGTATGAGTCTACTAGAAGCAATACGCTGTCTACCATTTTTAAAACACGTTCAACTTCTCCTCCAAAGTCAGCATGACCAGGAGTGTCTACTATATTTATTTTAACTCCATTATGCATTACTGCTGTATTCTTAGATAAAATAGTTATTCCTCTTTCTTTTTCAAGATCATTTGAGTCCATAACCCTCTCTTGAATTTTTTCATTTTCTCTGTAAACGTGGCTTTGCTTAAATAATGCATCTACTAACGTAGTTTTACCATGGTCAACGTGTGCAATTATTGCTATGTTTCTTATATCTTCTCTTGTATATAGGCTCATCAATCTTCCTCCAATTTATAGCACATTTCTACATATATATACTTAAAAAAATTGGATACTTGAAAGTATCCAATTATATTTTCCTATATCATTTTAATGCTAATGAATGTAAATGTCAATTAAAGCGGTGATGTTTTTTAAATCACATAACATTTTCTTCAATTTAAGTAGCTATATTTCCATAATAATTGGTAAAATCATCGGTTTTCTCTTAGTTTTTTCATATAAGTAAACTCTTAAAGCTTCTTTTATGTTTCCTTTTATAGTTGACCATTCTGTTATATTGTCTTCTTCACATTTTTGAAGAACTTCCTTGACAATAGCCCTTGCTCGATCCATTAAATCTTCTGATTCTCTTACGTATACAAAACCTCTAGATATTATATCTGGTCCTGCTATAACACTACCACTACTTTTTTCTATAGTCACTACTACTGTTAGTATACCGTCTTGTGAAAGATGTTTTCTATCTCTTAAAACAATATTTCCTACATCTCCAACTCCAAGACCATCTACAAACACTTGACCACATACCACTGTCCCATTACGTTTTATTCCATCTCTAGAAACTTCTATTATATCACCAAGTTCTGGGATCAATGTTCTATTTGGATCCAAACCAAGTTCCACAGCAAGTTCACAATGTTTCTTAAGATGTCTATATTCTCCATGAGCAGGTACAAAATGTTTAGGCTTAACCAATGTATGCATCAATTTCAACTCTTCTTGGCAAGCATGCCCTGAAACGTGAACCTCAGCAATACCAGAGTAAATAACATCAGCACCTTTTCTAAATAATTGGTTTATTACTCTTGAAACAAGTCTTTCATTTCCGGGTATCGGTGATGCAGATAAAATAACAGTATCTCCAGACTTTATATTAAGCTTTCTATGTTCATTATATGCCATTCTAGATAAGGCAGACATTGGTTCACCTTGACTACCAGTAGTTACAATAACTACCTTATCATCATTGTATCTATTTATGGCATCTACACTTACCAAAGTGTCTTCTTCTGCAGTCAAATACCCAAGTTCTAAAGCTACACCTGTAACATTTTCAAGACTTCTACCTGAAACAGCTACTTTCTTTCCATACCTTTCTGCCGAATTAATAATTTGTTGAATCCTATGAACATTTGAAGCAAAAGTAGCAACTATTATTCTTCCCTTTGCCTTTGAAAAAATATTCATAAAGGTTTCACCAACAACACTTTCAGATTTAGTATATCCCGGTCTCTCAACATTTGTACTATCTGCTAGCATACACAGAACACCTTTTCTTCCTAATTCTGCAAACCTCGCTAAATCCGGAAATACCTTTCTTGTAGGTGTAAAATCAATCTTAAAGTCTCCGGTATGAAGTATTACTCCAAGTGGCGTATGAATCGCAATAGAGCAAGCATCTGCTATGCTATGACTTACTCCAATAAATTCTACAGATATCTTATCTAACTTAACTATGTCCTTTGAGGCAACTTTAATAAGTTCTACAGTACTTAATAAATTATGTTCTTTCAATTTTGTTTCTACTATACCTAAGGTGAGTTTTGTCCCATATACTGGTATATTAATTTGTTTCAAAATATATGGAAGTGCACCTATATGATCCTCATGTCCATGTGTTAAAAATATTCCTTTTATTCTATCCTTATTCTTAAGCAAATAAGTTATATCTGGTATAACTAAGTCAATACCAAACATCTCATCTTCTGGGAACTTTAACCCACAATCTACTATAATAAGTTCATCCTTATACTCTATCAAGGTCATATTTTTGCCGATTTCACTAATTCCACCTAAAGGTATTATTTTAATTTTACTTTTTTCACTTGATTTTTCTTTACGCATGTTTCCCCTCCTTTGTTAAGAATTCCTTTTGCATTCTTCACATAAACCATAAAACTTTAAACTATGATTTTCTATTTTAAAATTATATTTTTTTTCTATTTCATTCTCCAGAATCTCTAGGTGATCTTCTTCTACTTCAGTAACTTTTTTGCACCTATTGCATATTAAATGATGATGCTGATGATTCTCAGCTTCATTTACAAGTTCATACCTTGCTATACCATGATGGTCAAGTTCTAATCTTAACACTAATCCCATTTCTTCCAACAACTGAATAGTTCTATAAACTGTTGCAAGTCCTATATCTGGATACTGTTTTTTAACAAGTTCGTATAATTCCTCAACAGTTAAGTGATTGCCAACGTTATCAATTATAACTTCAAGTACCACTTTTCTTTGATGAGTTAACTTATACCCTTTTTCTTTTAAGTATTGGAGGATATTCTCCATTTCCTGCCTTCTTTTTAACATACTCATATCACTTTACTCTTCATCAATATTAGCTAGATCAAAAGCTTCAGAAACCATTTCAAATTCTTCATCATCTTCTATTGGTAAAAATAAAAAGTCACCTTCTTCAGTTTCTTCTATTCTTAAAGCAATAGGGTCTACATCCTCATCTTCATCTACTGGAATTACCACAACATATTCTTTATTAGTATCTTCTATAACTAATCTAGTTATAATTTCAAATTCAGTTTCTATACCATTTTCGTCACTTAAAACTATAGTTCCTGTCTTTTCTTCCATCTACTCCACCTCTTCTTATATACTATCTAAATAACCTTGTAAAATGTATGTAGCTGCTACCTTATCTACGATTTTATTTCTTTTTGCTCTAGATAAGTCTGCTTCCAACATTGCCTTATGAGCTGCTACTGTTGTTAAACGTTCATCCCACATTTTAATGTTTATATCTGTGTTCTTCTTAAGCTTTTCGACAAAAGCCATGACCTTCTCACTCTGAGGTCCAAGAGTTCCGTTCATATTTTTCGGTAAACCTACTACTATCGTATCCACCGTATATTCATTGCAGTAATTAACAACAGTTTCAATATCTGTTTTGATATTTTTCCTATTTATGGTTGTAATACCTTGCGCTGTAAATCCTAAGGGATCACTTACTGCTACGCCTATAGTTTTGTTGCCCACATCAAGTCCTAGAACCCTCATTGTTCTCTCCTTTATTATTCCATTATTAAAAATAAAAATGCCTTGACGGCACTTTTATTTTAAATCAAGATAAGCTTTTAGAACCTCTTCAAGTATTTCGTATCTTTCTAACTTTCTAACTAATGAACGTGCTCCATTATAGTTAGTAATATATGTCGGGTCACCTGATATAAGATATCCTACTAATTGATCGATTGGATTGTAGCCCTTTTCTTCTAAAGATTTATAAACCTCATCTAATACCGCTTTTGTTAAATCCTTTTGATTTTTTACTGCATCAAATTCAATAGTGAATTCATTATTGGTGTTTGCCATATAGCTCACCCCTTTACTTTTTTGCCGAGTTTCTTAATATAATTATAAATCAATATTAGAAAAATGTATACTATTTCACTAATGTATCTACTATATTTAGAACCTCACCTATTGCTTTTTCTACTTTTGCTGGGTCCTTACCTCCAGCTTGTGCCATATCTGGTCTTCCACCGCCACCGCCGCCGACGATAGCAGAAATTTCTTTAATTATCTTGCCACAATGTATACCTTTATTTACTGCTTCTTTCGTTGCCATTGCTACTAAAGAAACCTTCTCATCCATAACACTTCCAAGTACAACTAATCCGTCGCCCACTTTATCCCTTACTTTATCAGCAAGCTCTCTTAAACCATTAGCATCTATACCTTTAAGTGCATAAGCTGCAACTTTTATTCCTTTTACTTCTTTTACAGAAGCTAAAATATTTTCTTCTTCACCACTAGCAAGTTTACTCTTTAGTTTTTCAATTTCTTTTTCTTTATCTTTAACATCTGAAAGAAGAAGTTGTATCCTTTGAACTATTTCATTAGGCATAGTCTTTAGAAGTGCTGAGGCTTCTTTTAACAACTGAGCCTTCTCTTCCATGTATTGAATAGCATTTGCTCCAACAACTGCCTCAATTCTTCTTGTACCTGCCGCAATTCCTGTTTCAGACGTTATTTTAACTAAACCAATTTTCCCTATATTGTCGATGTGTATTCCACCGCAAAGTTCAGAGCTAAAATCACCTACATTAACAACTCTAACTACATCAGAGTATTTGTCATCAAATATTCCTACAGCTCCCTTTTCTTTAGCCACAGCAAGGCTCATCTCTTCTGTATTTACCTCAGTAAGCTTCTCAATTTCATCATTTACAAGCTTTTCAACTTTAAAAATTTCTTCTTCAGTCATTGCAGTAAAATGTGAAAAATCAAATCTTAATCTTTCTGCTGTTACTAAAGAACCAGCTTGGTGGACATGACTACCTAAAACTAAGCTTAATGCCTTATTAATCATATGTGTAGCTGTGTGATTTTTTCTGATTTCATCCCTTCTCTTCTCATCTACCTGTAATATTATTTCTTCATCTAATGTCAATTTTCCTTCTTTTATTTCAACATAATGTGCAATTTTGCCAGATATATTCTTTTTTGTATCTATAACAATTGCTTTGAAATTTTCATTATATATTTCTCCAGTATCGCCAATCTGTCCACCCATTTCTGCATAAAAAGGTGTCACTTCAGCAAGGATTATCCCCTTTTGGCCCTCTTCAATAGTATTGACAAATTCGTCATTTTCAATAATCATTACAACCTTAGAAGTTAATTTAGTCTTACCATAACCATCAAATTCGGTTTTTATATCTTGAGAAATTGTGTCCAATACCTTTATATCTGTTCCCATATAGTTGCTTGTTTCTCTGGCACTTCTTGCTCTTTCTCTTTGATCATTCATTTCTTTTGTAAAGCCATCTTTATCGATTTTGTAGTTCATCTCTTCTAAAATTTCTTGTGTTAATTCAATTGGAAACCCATAAGTATCATAGAGTTTAAATGCTTTTTCACCAGCTAAAGTATCAGAATTCTCTTGTTTCATCTCTTCAACATAGCTCATTAATATTTCCATGCCAGAATCTATAGTTTCTCTAAATCTATCTTCCTCAAGACGTATAACCTTTTTAATATAATCAGCTTTCTCGTCTAGTTCAGGGTAAGCTTCTTTGCTATCTCTTATTACAACATCACAAATATTACATAAGAAAGCTTCTTTTATACCTAACTGTTTTCCGTGACGAGCTGCTCTTCTTAAAAGCCTTCTAAGTACATAACCTCTTCCTTCATTTGAAGGCATAACCCCATCACTAATTAAGAAAGTTACACTTCTTACATGGTCTGTGATTATTCTTATAGAAATATCATTTTTAGCATTATCACCGTATTTAATACCAGCTACCTTTGTAACCTCAGTTAAAATATTATTCATTGTATCTACTTCAAAAATAGATTCTTTTCCTTGCATGATAGCAGCTAATCTTTCAAGTCCTGCTCCAGTATCTATATTAGTACTCTTTAGTTTTTCATAATTTCCTTCACCATCACCATCAAATTGAGTAAATACTAAATTCCAAAACTCAATTATCTTATCTTCATCAGCAGCAGCTTCAAATTCTTCTGCAGTAGTAACCACTGCATTTCCTCTGTTAAAATGTATTTCTGTACATGGACCACAAGGACCTGCACCATGCTCCCAGAAGTTATCTTTTTTACCTAATCTAAAAATATGAGACTTATCAACATCGGTTTTAGTCGTCCAAATTTCATAAGCTTCATCATCCTCAAGATAAATAGTCACGAATAATTTGTCTTTTGGCATTTTTAATACTTCAGTAACAAACTCCCACGCCCAAGGAATTACTTCATTTTTAAAATAATCTCCAAAAGAAAAATTACCAAGCATTTCAAAAAAAGTAGCATGTCTAGATGTTATTCCTACATTCTCTATATCACCAGTTCTAACACATTTTTGGCATGTTGTTATTCTATTTCGTTCTGGTTTGCTAAGTCCTGTAAAATATGGTTTAAGAGGTGCCATCCCTGCATTTATCAAAAGTAAACTTTTGTCATTCTTAGGAACCAAGGAGTAACTTGGCAATCTTAAATGCTCTTTGCTTTCAAAAAATTTCAAATACGCTTCCCTTAATTCATTTAATCCCATAAATTCCATTGTTCATTTCCTCCTTAAGTACATTGAATATTCGTATATTTCCCATTGAAGCTCCTTCATAATCTTCTAAAATATAAGTTTCAAAGAGGAAGCTACATCTTAAATTATGTGCTATCACTACAAAGTTAATATAAACAATGAATAATTAAATTCATTAAATTATATTCACTTAAAACATATATAACATTAATTTAGAGCCTTAAAGCAATAAATAATAAAGTCTTTTTAAAAACAAAAAAAGCCTCCGATCCCTAAAGGGACGAAAAGCATTTCCGTGGTACCACCCTAATTACACAAAGTGTCTCTTATTAATATGTACGACTCTAAGGTAGCTTCAATCCTCTTATCGAAAAGTTTTCACCAACCACTTTTTCTCTAAACGATTTGATAGATTTACTCATCCTTTTCTATGTCACCCTATATAAATTTATTGCACTAAATAAAAATTTATTTATAATATCCGACACAATTAGAACACTTAAAAATATTCTAGTCTTCAATAATTAAGATATCCAAAATCTCGCTAAACGAATACATATTAAAAAATTTTGAATAACTTGATGACTAAATTATATTTGAATGTACTAATTATGTCAATATTTTAGAACAAATAATAATTTATGTCTTCATACAAAATCTTCAAAATCACACCTGCAGGAACTGCTAAAACCATTCCAATAAATCCTCCAACCTTCCCTCCAATAATAATTAAAAGAAGTACTACCATGGGATGTAAATCCACAAATTCTCCAGTAATTTTAGGCGAGATCAAATCTCCCTCTATTTGTTGAATTAAATATAAAAATATAGCTACATAAATAACTTTATTATGAGATTGAAGCGCTGCCACAAGAATTGCTGGTATAGCCCCAATTATTGGCCCAAAGTAAGGAATTATATTAAAAAAGCCATTAATTAATGCTAATAAGAAAGGATATTTAATATGAAAAATAGCTAAAACGATAAATGTAAGAATTGCTATTATTGAGCATAAAATGAACTGACAAATTATGTACTTGCTTAATATCCTATCAATATCAGAAAATATCTCTTTATATACCTTTCTATAATTAGGTGATATCATCATTGTTAATCTCTTAAATATCAATTCAGAATCCGCTAAAATATAATATACTACTATAGGAACTATCGAATATTCCAATGAACTATGCCCTAATTTAATCAGTAAGTTAACTATTTTTTCTCCTTGAGTTTTTATGTAATTCTCGGAATTTGAAGATATATTTATAATTACAGATTGAACCAACTTATTTCCTCTCATCGATTCCATCTTTGAATTTATTTGTTGTATATATTTTTCCATCACAGCCAAGGTTCCTACAATATTATTACTTTCTCTTACAATTAGCGGTAATAGAAACATTATTACAAAAATGATTGCTGAAAAAAAAGTTAAAACTAAAACTCCAGCGCATAAACGCTTATATTTGCCATTTCGGGAAATACTCAAATGAATTGGTTTCAAAAAATATGAAAGAATAAAAGCCATAAAGAATACAAATATAACATCTCTCGTAAACTTAAAGTAGAAGAGTAATATAATTGTAAATATAGTTATCATCGGCTTAAAACTATTCTTAAGCTTATCATTAACCTTTATGTTTATCATTTTGATTTTCTCCCTTTAATAAATGAGCTTTAGAAATAAATTTAGTTGATCCCATACTTTCAGTTAACAGTATGTATTCATTTCCAATTATCACCTTGTGAGGAGATAATATTTTTTTCCCATATAATAAACTATTAATGAACCCTGATGATACTATTAATCCCTTAATCTCCATTGTTTCCTCTTCTATAATTAAATCCTCTAAGACCCCTAAAATAGAACCTTCTACATCGATTATATCTAAGTACTTTATTTCACTAAATGACAAATACTCACCACATATCGAATTCCTAGCTATTATTTCTTGTCCGAAAGCTATAACATCACTAATTAAGATATATTTCTTTTTTTTAGAAACGGATAATCTTGACAACTTAAAACCAACAACAATTTTTTTCTCGAAATCAACTAATATATCAGCTACATCACCAAGTTTTTTTCCATCTAAATCTTTTACTTTTTTAGCTAAAACACTTTTTAATCTGTACATAGTATCACCTTTTACTATTTTGTGCTTTTTCCACACAAAAAATGCAAAGAGATATAAAAAATTATACTCTTTGCATACTTACCTAACTTTTAAATTTTAGTGACCATGCACTTCTTCATGAATATGATCTGAATGATGTTCTGTAGCAATTGGTTCTAATCCATTTTTTACTCTATAATCATTGATCGCCTTGTGTATTGCTTCTTCCGCTAAAACTGAACAATGCATTTTAACTGGTGGAAGACCATCAAGTGCTTCTGCTACAGCTTTGTTTGATAGTTGCCATGCTTCATCTAAAGTTTTACCTTTAATAAGTTCTGTTGCCATACTAGAAGAAGCTATTGCAGATCCACATCCAAAGGTTTTAAATTTAACATCGACTATTATGTCATTTTCAACCTTAAGATAAATTTTCATTATATCGCCACACTTTGGATTTCCAACTTCGCCTATTCCATCAGCACTTTCTATTTCTCCAACATTTCTAGGGTTTGTAAAATGTTCCATTACCTTTTCGCTATATTCCATAATCCTATAATACTCCCTTCTTCATATAGTCTTCCCAATAAGGAGACATATCTCTTAATCTTTTTACTATTTCACTTAGCTTTTCTATAACAAAATCGACATCTTCTTCTGTTGATTTTTTTCCTAATGTGAGTCTTATAGATCCATGAGCTACCCCATGTTCAAGTCCCATGGCAAGAAGTACGTGCGATGGATCTAATGAACCTGAAGCACATGCACTACCTGTTGATGCACAAATCTTTTGGGCATCTAACAATAAAAGCATTGCTTCTCCCTCAATCCCAATAAAACTTAAATTTATATTATTAGGAAGTCTATCCTCTCCAATTGGTCCATTTATCTTTGTATGAGGAATTTTTTCTAAAAGTCCCTTTAGAAGTTTATCTCTTAAGACGATTATTCTCTCATTTTCTGCTTCTAATTCCTGAACAGCAAGCTCAACAGCAGCACCAATACCAATTATTCCAGGTATATTTTCAGTACTAGCTCTTTTATTTCTCTCTTGAGCTCCTCCGTGAATCAGGTTATCTATTTTTACACCTTTCCTTATATAAAGTGCTCCTATCCCTTTAGGTCCGTAAAATTTATGTCCTGCTAAAGATAGCATATCTATATTCATAGCCTTTACATCCACAGGAACATGTCCTACTGCTTGAACCGCATCTGTATGGAAATAAATTTTATTTTCTCTACATATCTCACCAATTTTCTTAATTGGTTGTATAGCACCAACTTCATTATTAGCAAACATTATAGTTACTAAAATGGTTTCATCAGTTATAGCCTTTTTTAAATCCTCTACATTAACAATACCTTCACTATTTACAGGGAGATATGTAACTCTAAATCCTTGTTTTTCTAAGTACTTACAAGTATATAACACTGCATGATGCTCTATAGCTGAAGTTATTATATGATTTCCTTTATTCTTATTAGCATAAGCTATTCCTTTAATTGCCCAGTTATCCGCTTCTGAACCACCAGCAGTAAAATATATTTCGTTTGCATCTGCATTAATTGCCTTTGCAACTTTTTCTCTTGCTTCATCAATAGCCCTTTTGCTCTCTCTACCCAATGAATACCAAGAGGAAGGATTTCCAAAACCTTCAGTAAAATAAGGAAGCATTGCTTCTACAACTTCTGATCTCGTTGGTGTAGTAGCTGCATAATCCATATAAATTATATCTTTCTTCATATTCCTCACTCCTCTATCTTATTCTTATTATAATCATCAACCATGTCTTGTAATGTTACTGATTGAGTCACTTCATCAAAGCTGTTTTTAATCTTTATCCACAACCCTCTAGTACCACAAGAACCTATTTTGGAACAGCAATTTTCATCTATACAATCAGACACTTCTATAGGTCCCTCAAGAACATCGAAAATGTCTGCAACAGTTATCTCCGCCGGTAATTTATTTAACATATAACCGCCTTGTGCGCCTCTAATACTTTTTATAAGTTCAGCCTTTCTAAGTGTAGAAAATAACTGTTCTAAATAATTTTCAGATATACCTTGTCTATCTGAAATACTCTTTATAGAAATCGGTTCACTACCATAATGAACAGCTAAATCAAACATAGCTTTGACTCCATAGCGTCCTTTAGTAGACAACTTCATTTTATCACCTCTTAATGTTGAGTGTTTTACTATGAATTTGTTACAATAATATCAAATCCGAGTAAAGTTGTCAACTATATTTCTTAACATTATTATAATATTACATATACTTTTAAAAAGATTCATGTAATAATCCAAATAAAATATAATAATTTGATAATTTTTATTGATATACATCTTATTTTATCAAAATATAAAACTTAGCAATTCCAACTTTTAATATACATTTTCTTTTGCAATTGTATGAAATAAATATCTTTATAACTGTTTCTCTATTGCACATTTTACATGAAAATATATAACAAAAATGACTGCTTAAGTGATTTCTAATCATCATAAAGCAGCCTGAAATTCATTATTATTTTTTTTGATTCCTCATTTTTCTTTGTTCCTTTTGCACATCATCTTGAGTTAAACCAGTTCGTGAAATAATTTCAGTCATCCCAACATTTTGATTTAAAAGATCTCTAGCAAGTTCCATAGCTTTTTCATGCTTACCTTTTATATTAGTTCCCATATCCTTTCACTCCTTTCCACAAAAATAGTATATCCAATTTTATAACTCTTATAGCTTAGCTTTTGACTTTTACCTATAATATCTTATTGAAAACGAAAAAACCATACTCTATAATTATATTAAAAAAGAAATAAATTTAGAGGTTATTGAAATCTATCTTGAAATGGGAGGGAACTATTTGTATTACTGTGAAATTTGCAAAAAACCTGCAGATAAACACCATATAATTTTTAAAAGCGAAGGTGGACAAGACTTTCCTCTTAATTTTAAATATCTATGCCCCGAACACCATCGTGGGAGAATAGGTCCTCATAAAAATGAAAAAATCAATTTAATTTATAGAATAGAAATGCAAGAAAAGCTTTATGAATTACTCCCTTTAGAATTTTATACACTGGATAAGTTAAGTTTACTTCTAGATATAAATCCTAACCATATGAAACGTATATTAAACTCTTTGAAACGATATAAAGAGGGCTATAAGACTTCTGAAGTAATATTTAAGCTTATGGGGAATAATAGCTACACAGAAGAGTCATTAATAGAATTTTCTTTATGTGCAATAGAACTTTAAAACTAATATCTAATTTATATTATTAATTAAATTTTATTTGAAAATTTTTAGGTCTTATTAACTTCAAGTTTATTGTAACGAAATACAAACTAGGAAGTAAAAACACTCCTAGTTTGTATTTTTATTTTAAATTTATTACCCTTTTACTGCTCCTGCTGAAACCCCACCAACAATATACTTTTGTCCTAATATAAATACAATTAATACTGGCAGTAAAGTAAGTACAATATCTGCACTAACTAAGTTCCATGAATTTTCAAATGTTCCAAAAAAATTATATACTGCTAAAGTCATTGGCCACTGTTTAGAGTTATTTAAATAATAAAGAGGCATTGTAAAGTCATTCCAAATAGCCATAAAGTTTAAAACAAATAAAGTTGAAATAATAGGCTTTAATAATGGTAAAATTATTTTTACAAATAATTTTATCGGCCCACACCCATCAATAACAGCCGCTTCATCTATTTCTCTAGGGATCGTTGAAATAAAACCATATGATAAAAATAAACTAAGTGGAATATTAATGGCAGCATAAACAAGTATGATACCTATTCTTGTATTTACAAGATCTAACGCTTGCAATACTTTCATTAACGCAACGTTATTTATTGGTATAGCTATACCAGAAAGAATAAAATAGTATATAAAATTATTAATTCCTTTACGATTTCTCGCTATGACAAATGCTGCAGCGGCAACTACAATTACAATAATTAAGACACTACCGGTAGCATATAGAAGACTATTAAAAAAAGATGATACTAGTTTACCTTGGTCAATTACTGTTTTATAATTAGCAAATACCCACTCCTTAGGTAACGCAAGAGACATTTTATTTGATTCTCCTTGTGTTTTAAAGGAATTAAGAAGTAAAACTATCATTGGAATTAACACTAATAAGCTGATAAAAATAGTTATTGAATTTCCTATTATACTTCCAATTAGTTTCCTTAATCTACCCATTACACTTCTACCTCCTGTTTCTCCATAGATTTTATAATGAAATATACAAAGAACATCAATGCAAAGAACAATATACTAGATAAGGTAGTTCCCATAGCATAATTGCCCTTCGAAAATTCCTTATATACTGCTGTATTAATTACTCCTGTCGCATTTCCTGGACCACCATTTGTTAATGAATAAATCATGTCGAATACTCTAAATCCGTATGTTACATTTAATATAGTTACATTTATAATAATTGGTTTTAATAATGGCAATGTTATTGAACGAAACTTTTGCCAAAAATTAGCACCATCAATATTTGCAGCTTCATAATAATCAGGAGAAATAGACATTAATCCTGCGATAACAACAACCATTATGTATCCCATGCCTTTCCAAGTATCTACTGACATAACAGTTGCAAATACTACTTTTAAATCCGTTAACCAATTCATTGCTAAAAAATCTAATCCTGCAGATTTAAGAAAATTATTCAAAAAACCTGTATCTGGATGTAGTATACTTTTAAAGACAAGTCCTACTACTAAGTAAGACATTACTTGAGGAGAGAAAATTACCATTCTGTGAAAGTTTTTGAATTTAATAATTTTTTGCGTTAATAATAGTGCTAGAGCTAATCCCACTACAGTTTTCATTATTGTTGTGATTGTTGTAAACACCACTGTATTCCATAAATACATACGATACTCTGGTTTTCCTTTAAATATCTCTATATAATTCTTTAACCCTATAAAATTTATTTCATCAGTAAAATTGTTCCAATCAGTGAAAGAATATAATATACCAATTATTCCAGGCAAAAAGCAAAGTAAAAAGAAAATAACTAAAGCTCCACTTGTGAAATACCATGGATATAACTTTTTCTTGTCCATTCTAATCCCTCCATTTTGATAAATAAGGTTTCTTCCAAGAGAAACCTTATTTATATAGCTACAACTACTATAACTACAACTACTTATTTGTTCCAATCTGGATCTTTTTGTAATTCAGCTTGTTCTGTACGACGATTCATAATTGTTTCTAAAACTTGTTTTGGAGTTAAAGAACCAGTATACATAGCTTCCAAATCCTTACCAACATCCATCCATTGACTGTCGATATATTTAACACCTGCTTGCATAACCATTCCCTTTTTTAAAGAATCTATATAAGCTTGGTCTTCTTTTGTATATTTAGATTTAATTTCAGGCCAACATAATTCTGATAATCCTGGTTGTCCATCTAGACGTTTTTGTAAATTTTCAGGTTTGGCTAAAAAGTCAAAGAATTTCTTTGCTTCTTCCACATGTTTTCCTTTTTTGTTTATAAAGTATGCATTACTTGCCGGATTTACACCAATGGCTTGATTATCTCCCCAAGGCATTACAAAGATACCTAATTTATTGATATCAAAATCTGGGAAGTCAGCTTTTACTTCATTTCTCCATGCTGATTCAGCTATAAACATTGCTGCTTTACCCTTAGCTATTGCTTCTTTTGCATTTTCAACAGAATTACTCAAATAGTTTTCTCCATAAAATCCTAACTCAGCGAATTCTTTCAATTGCCCAATAATAGTTTGTAATTCAGAAACTGAATCTAAATCGATTTCATTTTTATTAAGTTTGTTATATAAATCTGGATGTTTTTGTTGATACATTGCTCCAGTTTCAAATAATGGTAGAACTTGATGCCATCCATTTTGAGTTCCTTCATAAATTGGAATAACACCAGAATCCTTTATCTTTTCACATACATTTTTAAATTCTTGATAATTTGTAGGAACTTTTAAGCCTAAGTTTTGGAATACTTCCTTATTGTATATATAAAAATACATTTTCTTACCAGGAAAAGTAATACCGTAAACTTTATCATTATATGAAATTGAAGGAATAACATTTGGGTCCATTCTCTTAACCCATTCCTCATTTGTTACATCCTCAACATATTTTTCTGGATTAACCCTTGTTACTAAATTTAAAGGATCTGCATCTGCACAGAAAATGTCTGGTGCTTCACCAGAATCTAACTTCACTTTCAATAAATCACGCCATTGTGCATCAGGTGAAATTTGAAAATCAACTTTTATTCCAGTTTCTGCTTCAAAGGTTTTTGCTAACTCTTGTACCACCCCAGAAGTTGGAAGACCAGATTGGTGTGAACCAAAAGTTAATGTAACCTTTTCACCGTTACCAGAAGATTTTGAACCACTTGCATCACTATCCGATTTTGTTCCGCATCCTGCAAGTCCCCCTATTGCTATTGTTGTAACACAGATAGCAGTTAATAATTTAATTAAACGTTTTCTCATAAGATTAAACCTCCCACTTTTATAGTATTGCATAAGTCTCATTGCCCTAGATAATAAAAATCTTAATTCTTTGTGTTACACTATTTTATTGTATTATTTATATTATCTACTGAATGATATGCTTTACATTGACTACATCTTCATCTTAGCATTGTTAAAAAATAATATACATAGACAAAAGAGAACTTTATTTTGCACTTTTTTGAACATTAATATATAATACTTTGAGAAAGGAGTATCATAATGAACAGAAAATTTTACTACTCACAGAAAATATATTTATTTTTGATTTATGGACTTCTAGTCATCATACTGTTATCTTTATTTTTTATATCTTTTTATACTTTTTATAGTAAAAAGATATATGCAGATGCAAAAGTAAAGTCAGAAACTCTTTGTGCATCTGTTCATAATTCTATATCGACGGAACTAAAAAATATATCAACTTTGTCAATGAACATAGTATATTCAAATGCTATAAAAAAGAATTTTACAAGCTTCGCAAAGAATAATATTGATAAAAATAATATTGATAAAATTGAACTTAAAAATTTTTCTCAATCAAGAGAAAACGTTTTAGCTATATATGATATTATCACAGCAATTATTGGACCATTTCAATCTGCAACTCAAGTAAATCTTTATACCTCAAATGGAACATGCATTGGCTCAGGATATTTTCAAGGTATTACAAATGTTAACTTGTCTCTTTTACCTTGGTACAACTCAACTATTGAAAAAAAGGGATCTAAAGTCATTACAACTATCTCAAATTTACCCAATTATCCTGCAATGAATAAAAATAGTAATGATAAATATCTATCATTAACTAGGCTTTTTTTTAATGGTAGTAATGAACCGGAAGGTATTGTTGAAGTATTACAAAATACTAATGTAGTATTTTCATTAGTATCAGAGTTAAAGTCTAAAAATCCTTCAACTTCATTCTACGTATATAATCAAAATAACGAATTGGTTTATCCATATAACTCCAATGAAAATATAAACTATATGGATTTTATTAATAATAATGATTTAAATCCTTCTATTGGATATTTCGTTAATATAGCCAATAAAGAAAATGTTGTAATGACATACCAAAAAATTGATTCCTATGATTGGACAATCGTTACAAGTGAACCAACAGAAGTTGTATTTAAATCTTTGTATTCCTTTAAACAAGTATTTATGGTGATCATCGCTTTTTCAATTATATTTACATTATTAATTTGTTTTTTTATATCATATCGTTTAACTTATCCTTTGAGCAAACTTACAAATGCAACAAAAAAAGTAACTATTGATAGGGTTCTGAATGGAAGTGACATAATATTACCACCAGTTAATAGTAATATTATTGAAATTTCCGAGTTATATAATTCTTTTTCTGAAATGTACGAAAAATTAAAAGACTCTTCACATGAAATTTTATTATTAAAATCAGCCGAAACTAGAGCAAAATTGCAAGCAACTCAATCTTTAGTTAATCCCCATTTTCTTTATAATAGTTTAACTAATATAAATATTATGGCTGAAGAAAATATGAACATAGAAATAATTCAAATGTGTAATGCTTTATGTGATTATTTTCGTTATATTACAGTTTCTGATGAAAGTGCAGTTCCATTAGATTTAGAAATATTCTATACAGAAAAGTATATTGAATGTATGAAGATGAGATATGGAAATGATTTTATATATGAATCTGACATAGAAGAAGAAACAAAGAAAATTTTAATACCTAAATTAATACTTCAGCCTATTGTAGAAAATGCCTTTAAACATGGATTTAGTTCATCTCCTCCATGGAATTTAAAAATTTGTTCTAGTACCAAAGATGGAAACTGGTTTATCCATATCGAAGATAATGGTGGTTGTCTTAGTGATTTAGTAAAAGAGAATCTCTTATACAGTTTTAATAATTTAAATAAAAATGAAGAATTAAAAACTCTCAAAATCGGTGGAATGGGCCTAAAAAATATATATCTAAGATTACAACTTCTATATAATGATAATTTAATTTTTAAAATCGATAATTCTAAACAAGGTAAGACTATTTTTATAATTGGTGGTCCAATTTATTTAGACAAGGAGAAATTTTATGAGCAATACACACAAATATAAATATATTGTGGTAGAAGATGAGCACCTAATAAGGCAAAATATTATAAAAAAAATTAATTCTTTATCCATTCCTCTTGAATTAGTTGGAGAAGCTAGTAATGGAGAAGTTGCTAAGTCACTTATTGAAGAGCTATCTCCCTCGCTAGTTATTACTGATATAAAAATGCCTCAATCTGATGGTATAGAACTAATAAAATACGTTAATCAAAATCATCCTCATATAAAAACTATTATACTTAGTGGATATAATGACTTTAAATATGCTCAAGCTGCTTTAAAATATGGAGCAAAGGATTTTCTACTAAAACCAATTAAGCTTGAAGAACTTAATTGTACTTTGCAAAATATTCTTGTAATACTTGATTCTGAAAATAGAGATAGGGCCTATTTTTCAATTGATCCTCATAGCTTAAAACCTGAAAGCTTAAGCGGACTAATGGAAAAATTTTTTCTAAGTAACTACGCTTCTATTACTTCACTAAATAGCATAGCTGATAAATTTGGATTTACAAATGAATATTTAAGTAAAATATTTAAAAAGTACACTGGTGAAACTCCCCTTAAATATATTACTAAAATTCGTATTAACGAGGCAAAAAATCTCTTAATAAATCAACCTGATTTAGAAGTAAAAAAAGTCGGAGAATTAGTTGGATACAAGGATGCTTTTTATTTTAGTCGCGTGTTCAAATCTAATGTTGGTGTTTATCCAAGTGACTATCGTATAAAATATTTAAATTCACGTTAAAATTTTCTTTTAAAAAGATAAAATCAATGCATATTTTAATTAAAATACATAAATAAAAAAAGTAATATATAAACTTATACTACTTTTTTCACTCATATACAATTTTAATTACTATATATATTTCATATATTCGCAGCCTTGACATTATAATGAATGAATTCATCCAAAAAATCTTCATTATATTTGTCAACGTTTTCTTTTTTGTCTAAAATAATAAATACCTTTTTAAATTTATTGTCGTTTATATTTTTTAAAATCTTTTCTTGTGATTTAAACGGTATTTTATAAAACTCACTAATGAAAACGACATCTGCATTGACATCTATGGTAGCAAGTTCTAATTTTCTTATGTTCATAAAGTTTCTTCTAAGTACTGTTGCTTTAAACCCTCTAAAGTTTAAAGTTGTCGCATCATAATCCCAAATTATCCTTACTTTTTCTTTTGATGAAAAATTTTTTAAAATATGGACTTCAAAATATTTTTCAAAGTCTTCTCTCTTCATACCGGTGCCAAGGTAAACTCTACACATATTATCACCTCATCATTTCATCTTAGTCTATTATACTGCAAAAAATAAAGTTTGAGTACACATTTAAAAATAAATAGATTGTTATAGTCTTCAAAGAGTACTATAATTAGTTTATATTCATATTGAAATTTGAGAGGTGTAACATGAGTAAAATACAACTTACAGAAGCAGGTAAACAGAAATTAGAGGATGAATTAAATTACCTTAAATCTGTAAAAAGAGTAGAAATAAAAGAGGCCCTTAAGGTAGCTAGAGCTCAAGGTGATTTAAGCGAAAATGCTGATTATAGTGCAGCAAAGGATGACCAAAGTATAACAGAAACAAGAATTGCTGAAATAGAATCAATTCTTAAATATGCTGAGATAATCGAAGCTTCTACTGATGCCAATGTTTTTGATGTAAATAAGAGCGCTAAAGTAAAATTTTATGATTTCGATGAAATAGAAGTTGTTACATTAGTTAGTTCTGTAGAAGCTGATGCTAAGAATATGAAAATAAGCATAGATTCTCCATTAGGTATGGCATTACATAGATTAGAAGTTGGTAAAAAAGTATCTGTTACTTCACCAGACGGAAGTTATGACGTTGAAGTAATCGAAATTTTATAGACATCATTTTAAATTTATAAAGCACAAAAGGAGTTACCCATTAATTGATTAACGGGTAACTCCTTTTTCCAAAATAAATCCTAGACTCTTCTATTTTCCTTTAAAAGGTTTCTAATCTCCTCAAGTAAAACAATATCTTCTGATTTCTTTGCCTCTTTTACCTCTTCTTTTTTTTGCCTATCCTTATTTAGTTTATTTATAACTTTTATCACTACAAATATTGTAAAGGATATTATTATAAAGTCCACAATATTTTGTATAAAGGTTCCATAGTTAACAACTGTTCCTCTTATATTTAGAGTGAGAGATGTAAAATTTATCCCTCCAAGAATAATCCCAAACAAAGGCATTATCACATCATTCACTAGGGATGATACTATTTTTCCAAAAGCTCCTCCTATAATTACACCTACTGCTAAATCTACTACATTACCCTTCATAGCAAATTCTTTAAATTCTTTTAACAATCTTTTGCACCCTCTTCCTTTTTTTCATATGTAAAGTTACCTATATAGGTTTTCCAACTGAAATATTGCCTTTCTTCAAAATGATTTAGATTTTTGATAATATCGATATTTTAATTACTTTATAAATTCATCTTTCCAAATCATTATAGATGATAAATCAAAGCTTGAAGCTGGAATTCTTTATATTAAGGATCTCTATTAACTTTTATTTATCAGATCCATTAATAAGCTTATTGAGATACATTTTTATATTATTCTCAAATTTATTGTTCCCTGCTTTATAATAAATAGCATTCTTTATGTTGTCCGGCAAATACTGTTGCTTGACATAGTTATTTTCAAAGCTATGAGGATATAAATATCCAACTCCATGTCCTAACGTATCAGCACCTTTATAATGTGAATCCTTTAAATGATACGGAATATCTCCAATATCTTTGTTATCAATATCCGCTAAAGCACTATCGATAGCTACAATTGCACTATTAGATTTCGGGGAAGTTGCTAGCAGTATAGTAGCTTCTGCTAAAGGTATTCTTGCTTCTGGGAAACCTAATTGAAGTGCTGAATCAACACAACTTTTCACTATAGATATCGCCGATGGAAATGCAAGTCCTATATCCTCGCAAGCTATTACCATAAGCCTTCTACAAATAGATAAAAGATCTCCCCCTCTTATAAGTCTAGCCAAATAATGAACAGCAGCATCTGCATCGCTTCCTCTTATAGATTTTTGGAAAGCACTTAATACATCATAATGACCGTCTCCATCTTTATCAAAATTCATTATTTTTCTTTGAGTTGCATCATAAGCTGCATTTATATCAATCTTGATTATATTGTCCTTAGCTTTTGAAGAAAATACTGCAAGCTCTAATGCATTAAGAGCTTTTCTCACATCACCCCCAGCAATAGCTGAGATATATTTTAATGCTTCATCTTCTAAAAGAATCTTCGAGCTTTTAAAATCATTCTGGAGAACTTCAACTGCTCTCATTAATGCTTTTTCTATGTCATCACTACTCACCATTTTAAACTCAAAGACATTACTTCTACTTAAAATAGCATTATACACATAAAAATAAGGATTTTCCGTAGTACTTGCTATTAACGTAATAGAACCATTCTCGATAAATTCTAAAAGAGACTGTTGCTGCTTTTTATTAAAATTTTGAATTTCATCTAGATATAATAAGACTCCCTTTGCCCCCATAAAAGTATCAAGTTCAAGTATTATCTCTTTAATATCTTTAGTAGAAGCATTAGTAGCATTGAGTTTAAAGAATCTCTTATTAGTTGCTTTTGCAATAATATTCGCTACAGTAGTTTTACCGCACCCAGGTGGGCCATAAAAAATCATATTAGGAATATGCTGAGATTCAATTATTTTGGTTAAAATTTTGTTTTGTCCTATTAAATGGCTTTGTCCCACGACCTCCTCTATAACTTGTGGTCGTAATCTATCTGCTAAGGGTTTCATAACACTTCTCCTAATCTTCATTTTTTACCATTGTACAATCAATTATTATTGTTGAAGCATATATACATCTTAATTTTTATATATCTATAAATCTCACATATAAAGATTAAGGCATTCACAAATTTAATCGTCTTATAACATTGAAATATACTTAGAATTTTTCTATAGCTTAAGAACTTACTGTAGGTATCTACATAATAAACACAGTAATATTATATTCCAAATATAAACCTATATCAATTTAAGTCTAAAAACAAGTTATTAAAAAACATCCAACACAATAATGTCAGATGTTTTTTAATTGCTTTAGTCTCGTGATGACCCACCAAATAGTCTAAGGATATTAAGAAATAAATTAATAAAGTCTAAGTAAAGAGTCAAAGCTCCAATTAACGCTATATTAGTTGTTCCATAACCCTGGTAATACAACTGTTTAAGCTTTTGTGTATCATAGGCTATAAGCCCTATAAACACAATAACTGACACTATTGAAATAACAATATCAAAGCCTGAACTTTTAATTAAAAATCCATTAACTAAAGATGCTAATATTATCCCAATCAACGCCATAAAACCAAGTCTACCAATAGTCGTAAGATCTTTTTTCGTTACATATCCATATAGACTCATTGCAGCAAAGGTTCCTGCAGTTACGAAGAAGGCAGAAAAAATAGTTGTGCTAGCATATACTATAAAAATATATGAAATTGTTAGACCATTGATAATAGAATATAGTATAAAGGCTGAAGTTGAAGCCAAAGTACTAATCCTTGTTCCTAATCTACTTATTGCAATAACTAATGCAATTTGGCATACAAATAAAATTATAATATTAAATCTATTGCCATATATAGCATACATCAAAGTGTTACTAGTGGAAACTGCATAAGCGACTAAGCTAGTTATTATAAGAGCTATAGTCATAAAGCCATAGACTTTAGTTAGGTAAGTATTTACATCACTTTTAGCGTATCCTTGATTCCTTTCCATAATACACCTCCATAAATAATCAATAATATATTAAAGTATATTGAAAAACTAGATTTTGATACAAAGATAACTTCATAAAAAATCTAGCATTTCTAATTCATATTAATTAAAATTTCTTAATCTCTACTTAAAGAAAGTTGAAAAGCTATTGTAATTCTTATCAATTACTCTGACTTCCAGTTTTCCTTAAGGAAAGCCTTAAGTTCTTCTGCTTTTTCTTTGCTCATAGGTTGTAGATCTTTCAATCTATATTCTATACCCATTACGTCATATTTATTCACTCCAAGAACATGATATGGTAATAAATCTACTTTCTCAATTCTAGGAATATCCTTGATATACTCACAAAGTGCTAAAACATCTTCTTTTGTATCATTGATTCCTGGTACTACTACATGGCGAATCCAAACTTTTGAGTTTGAGTTTTTTAATGCCTCTAAAAACTTTTTAAATTCACTATTATCTCTACCAGTAATCTCTTTGTATTTTATCTCATCATAGTGTTTTATATCAAGAAGAACTAAATCTGTATATTTTAGAACTTCTTCATAATTGCCCATACCAACACCAGCTGTATCTATCGCAGTGTGAATCCCATTTTCTTTACAGAGCTTTAGTGCTTCAATTAAGAAATTATATTGAAGGAGAGGTTCCCCTCCTGAAAAGGTAACCCCTCCGCCTGATTTTTCAAAGTATGGTTTAAATCTTACTATCTTCTTTAGTAACTGCTCTGGTGTATATTCTGTACCACCATTGCACGCCCAAGTATCTGGGTTGTGACAATAAAGACATCTTAAATTACACCCTTGCAGAAAAACAATGTTCCTAATACCAGGTCCATCAAGAAGTCCCATACTTTCAAAGGAATGAACTCTTCCTACGGTCATATTACATGCTTTCGTGGAATGTTCTCTTGATAACTTCTAATTGTTGCTCTTTTGAAAGTCTGTTAAAGTGAACTGCGTAACCAGATACTCTGATTGTTAATGTTGGGTATTTTTCTGGATTTTCCATAGCATCTATTAATGTATCTCTGTTTAATACATTAACATTTAAGTGGAATGCTCCTTGAGCAAAATATCCATCCATTAATGATGCTAAGTTAGCTTTCTTGCTTTCTTCATCCTTACCAAGGGCATTTGGTATGATTGAGAATGTGTTTGATACACCGTCTTGACAAACGTTTCTGTAAGGGATTTTAGCAACTGAGTTTAATGAAGCTAAAGCACCGTTAGCATCTCTTCCGTGCATTGGGTTAGCTCCTGGAGCAAATGCTTCTCCTGCAACTCTTCCGTCTGGAGTAGCTCCTGTTTTCTTACCATAAACAACGTTTGAAGTTATAGTTAATACTGATAAAGTGTGTTCAGCATTCTTGTATGCTGGGTGTTTCTTAAGCTCATTAGAGAACTTAGTAACAACTTCTACAGCTAAATCGTCAACTCTATCGTCGTCATTACCGTATTTAGGGAAGTCTCCTTCGATTTTGAAGTCAACTGTTATTCCAGCTTCATTTCTGATTGGAGTAACCTTAGCATATTTAATAGCGCTTAATGAGTCAGCAACAACAGACACACCCGCAACACCAAATGCCATGAAGTATTTTACATCTGTATCATGAAGAGCAAGTTGTCCAGCTTCATAAGCATATTTATCGTGCATGTAGTGGATAGTGTTCATTGTGTTAACATATAATGCTGCAACTTTTTCAAGTACATCAAAGTATGCTTTTTTAACTTTAGCGTAGTCTAAAACTTCATCAGTCATAGCTGGAACGCCATCAACAACTTTAACGCCTCTCTTTTCATCTAAACCACCGTTTAATGCCATTAATAGAGACTTAGCTATGTTAACTCTAGCTCCGAAGAATTGCATTCTCTTACCAACTTCCATAGCAGATACACAACATGCTATAGCATAGTCATCGCCATAAATGTCTCTCATTAAGTCATCATTTTCATATTGGATAGCGTCCGTAGCTATTGACATTTTAGCACAATATTTTTTGAAATCTTCTGGTAAACTTTGGCTCCAAAGTACTGTCATATTTGGTTCTGGAGCTGGTCCTAAGTTTGTTAATGTATGAAGGAATCTATAAGCAGTCTTTGTAACTAACGTTTTACCATTGATTGACATACCACCAATTGATTCAGTTACCCAGTTTGGATCTCCACCAAATAAGTCATTGTATTCAGGAGTTCTTAAATGTCTAACCATTCTTAATTTGATTACGAATTGGTCAATGATTTCTTGAGCTTCTAATTCAGTGATAACACCGTTGTTTAAATCTCTTTCTATATAGATATCAAGGAAAGCAGTGTTTCTTCCTAGAGACATTGCAGCACCATTATTTTCTTTAACAGCAGCTAAATATCCGAAGTATAAGAATTGTACAGCTTCTTTAGCATTTGTTGCTGGTTTTGATATATCATATCCGTAGCTAGCAGCCATTCTCTTAATAGCATCTAAAGCTCTGATTTGCATGCTTACTTCTTCTCTGTGTCTGATTGTTTCATCTGAAGCATGGCCTGTTAATGCTTTAAGATCAGCCTTCTTTTGTGCAACTAAATAGTCTATACCATATAGAGCTATTCTTCTGTAGTCACCTATGATTCTTCCTCTACCATAAGCATCTGGAAGACCAGTCATTAAACCAACACTTCTAGCAGTTCTCATTTCGTCTGTGTAAGCATCGAATACTCCATCATTATGAGTTTTTCTAAACATACGGAAGTATTTGTTTACATTTGCATCCATTTCGTATCCATAAGCTTCTAATGATTGTTCAACCATTCTTAATCCACCAAAAGGATTCATCATTCTCTTTAATGGAGCATCTGTTTGGTATCCAACTATTACTTCATTGTCTTTATCAATGTAACCAGCACCAAAGCTGTCTATTCCTGAGACTTTTTCAGTATCAACATCGATAATTCCTTTTTTGATTTCTTCTATTATTAATGCTTCAGCTTTTTCCCATACGCTTTTTGTTTTTGGGCTTATTGGAGCTAAGAAATCTTCATTACCTTCATAAGCTACATAGTTCTTTTGTATGAAGTTTCTTACATTAATTTCTTCACACCATAAACCTTCTTTAAATCCATTCCATTGTTCAAACAATTTAATTTCCTCCTTTTAAATCCTTGGTACTTTTTATTAAATAAAGTATATGTTAAATAATTAACATACTAGGCAAAACTATTATAACACAAACTGCATGTCTAAATAAAGACATTTTTACGTTTTAGGGTTTAATTTACTATATAAATAGCACCAAGAATGTATACTTTGTATATAAATTATACCATCATTAACTACATATTGTAAATACTTATTCAGAAGAATTATTTACTAATAATAATTATCCTCTAATTATTTTATTTATATACATTATTTTTTATACTCTCTATATTCTGATTAAAAATCTAAATTACTTTAACCCGTTGTGCTAGTTAAATACGCTGGCAATACTTACAAATAGAAAAACTCCAGCATATTTGCTAACCTATCATTAAAAAACACCACTAATCTAATGATAGGAGGCTAACCTATATGCCAGAGTTTAATAAAGATTCTACCATAACAATAAATGACTTAAAAGATTTTATTGTTGTCACTTATGTTATAATTGATGACTTTTACCAAAAAGTAACTCCAACATTTATTAAAAATCGTCGTAACATCGCTAAATCAGTAATGACTGATAGCGAAATAATTACGATTTCTTTAGTAGGTGAACTCTTAACCATTGACTCTGAAAAAGCATGGTTTGGATTTTGCTCTAAAAACCTACGAGACTTATTTCCCAACTTTTGTAGTAGGCCGAGGTTTCATAGAGTTAGAAAGTCATTATTTCGAGTCATTGATGAAATTCGTAAAGAGTTAACGAAATTTCTTAACTATCAATATGACCGAATGAGAATTGCAGATAGTATGCCAATTCCTGTGTGTAAGTTTGGGAGAGCTCATTTCCATAAAGCTTTTAAGCCGGAGGCTGCCTACGGGCGATGCGCTTCGAAAAAAGAAACATATTATGGATTCAAATTACATGCTTTAGTAGCCCTCGATGGCTATATCACAGATTTTACTGTAACAGCAGCAAATATTGATGACAGAGATGTCGTCTGGGAACTCACAGCTAATTCAGAGATTGATATACTAATAGGTGATAAAGGATATATAGGTCAAAAAGTTGCTTCGCAATTAAAAGAAACAAGGTACATTCGTCTTTTAACAATAAATCGTAACAATAGTAAAACTAAACTTTTAAAACCTTTTAGGCAGTTGATATTCAAGGCTCGTCGTAGAGTAGAAACTACTTTTTCTCAGCTCTCCGAGCAATTAAATATGCAGAGGGTTCTTACAAAATCAACTTGGGGATTTGCCACAAGAATATCAAATAAAATATTAGCTCATAATCTTTGCTATTTTATAAATAAATTTTTTAATATAGGTATAGAAATATCAAAGATTAAAGAATTAGTATTCGGATAATAATTTCCAAAAACAGTATATGAGACAATAGGATAGGACTGCCTAAAATCATGGTATAAATATCCTTTTAATGAAAACTTATCTGCTAGCACAACAGGTTACTTTATTATCTATATATCGGTTTAATGTAGAAGCATTTTTGAAATTTATATATAAATAAACCTACTAACAAAACATTAATTAATTTTAATCTTTGTTAGTAGGCTGCTTTTTAGAATTTCTTTTTGTATACTCTTCGTTTATCTAAGGACCAAATACTTTCACTAAATGTTCCCTTTTCTGTTGAAGCTAATGCTTTTTTCATATCAAAAAGTTTTGCATCTAAGTCATCTAGGAAATGTAATACTTCCCCTTCTGGTAACATAGGTTTTTTAGGACTACCATACTCTGGCTCATAATGATGACAAAGCACCAAATGTTGCAGAACCGAGATTATTTCTTTATCGGCTCCCATCATTTCTCCAACTACTTCAATAGCTTTAACTCCTTGAATAATATGCCCTAAAAGTTGCCCTTCAAGAGTATAATCTGAAACTATTCCTAAAGAAGATGCTTCCATCTCATCTATTTTCAAAAGATCATGAAGAATAACACCTGCATAAACTAAATCACTGTCTAAAAAATCATAGATCTCGCAAATTTTTTCTCCTGCTCTAAGCATAGTGGTTGTATGGTATAGAAGCCCTGATCTTATTGAGTGATGATTTTTCATCGCTGCAGGATGAACTAAAAGCTTTTCTTTTTTTTCATCAATCATATATGATAAAAGTTCTTTAATCTCTTTATTTTTAACTTTTCCTATGTACTGAATTAAAACTTCATACATCTCCTCCTTTTTATAAGGTGCAGATGGTACAAAGTCTCCAATATCAACATTGTCACTTGTGTTAGTCTTTCTTATTTTATCTATTCTAAGTTGAAGAGTTCCCTGCCAGTCAATTACTGACCCTTTTACCTTCACCATTAAATTTTCCTTTAGCTCTTCAATATCTTCATCAGTACACTTCCACAATTTCCCATTTATTTCTCCTGTGCTATCAACAAATATAAAATCCAAATACCTATTATTATTAGCAGTGGATATTTTTACGCTTACTGATTTTATAACAAAATAATCATCGACCTTTTTTCCTGATTGAAAATCACTAATACTCAATCCTATACCTCCTAAAAGCTAAAAATCATACTCCAAAACCTCACCAGAATAAAAAAGATATAAATATATATTCTTAACTCTTTTATTTAAAATTTTCTCAGCTGCAATTTTATAATAATTTAGTTGCGTCTTATACTGAGTTTTAATGGTATCTACTATATTATCATTTACATAATCATTTTTATAGTCAATTATAACAATTTCATCATTTTCTACAAAAATAGTGTCAATAACCCCTTGAACAATAATATCCTCATTCTCATCATCACTTTTAGATAGCTTTAATATTTCATTACTTTTAACCCTAATCTTAAATGGATATTCTCTATATATTTTATCTGCTCTAAGCATTCTTAGACCTATAGTAGAAGAAAAGAATCTTAAAATCTTTCTTATATCAACAACTTTTGCTTCTTTTTCATTAATAAACTCTCTTTTAATCATTTCAGAAATTTGTTCATTTATGCTCTCCATTGTTAATGCTCTATTTAAATCCAAGTGTTGCATAACTAAATGAACAATTGTACCTCTCTCAGCTGATGTTAGTGCTTTCTCTTCTTCTAAGAATCTTGGGGTTTTTAACAACTTCGGAATATATATATCTTCTCCACCTTGGTTTATATCATTAAACCTTCTTTTTATTTCTGTTACTGAAAGAAGCGATGGTATTTCTGTAGCTACAGAATATTTATATTTAAAAGAAAGTCTTCTTTGGATTTCAGCTTTATACTGATCAGTGTCCTTTTCACTTATTTCCTCAATTATTTTTTGAAATAGCTGCTCTCTTGAATCCATTTGATCATCAAGAGCACCATTCTTCTTGAACGCTAAAATATCTTCACTATTTAAAAGCTTTATATTCCATTTTGAAGGTGAATTTGTCAAAACTAAAGGACTACAATGGATATTATATAATTCTCTTATTTCATTTGTTGACTTATGTCTCATAAGAGCAAAAACTATCCAATCTAAATAGCTATTTGCTTTTATAATTATATCCTTTGAAATTTTTTCTTCTAAGGAACTTTCTATTAAAGAGTTACTATTTACTTTATCATCTTCCTCACATTGTTCTAAACTATTTATAAAAAAGTTCTCCTGATGTTGTTGAGTTTCACAACTTAAGGCCCATTTTCTTATAGATTTCTCTATTTCTTTTACCCCACCAGTTATTATCAGCTTTTCTTTAGCTCTTGTTAATGCTACATATAAGACTCTCATTTCCTCAGAATAATTTTCAATCTTCATCTTTTCTTGTATTAGATTCCTCAAAATAGAGGAATATGATATCCTTTTTTCGAAATCTGTATATTTTATTCCAATACCGAAATTATGATGAAATAGGAATTCATTATTTAGCTCTCTATTATTAAACCGTTTTGAAGTAGAAGCAAGAAAAACGACAGGAAACTCCAAACCTTTACTTTTATGAATGGTCATAATTCTAACAACATTATCATTTTCTCCTAAGAGTTTTGCATCCCCTAAATCGCTACTTGTGTTTTTCATCTTCTCCATAAAGTTTATAAAATTAAATAAACCTCTATAGCTAGTAGCTTCATATTGCTTTGCTCTATGAAACAATATTCTTAAGTTTCCTTGTCTTTGCATTCCATTAGGTAAAGTTCCAACAAAAGCTAAATAACCTGTATCAGTAAATAAAAACCAAATTAACTCTACTAAAGATAAATGTAATGATTTTGATCTATAATCATTAAGTCGTCTTAAAAATGCTTTTGTCTTTTCTCTTAAATCATTGTCACTTCCAACTACACAATAATTACTAAGCTTGTCAAAAAAATAACAATATTCTTTATCCATAGAAATCTTAATGTCGATTAATTCATCATCTGAAAAACCACCAATTGGTGATCTTAGTACTGCCAAAAGAGGAATATCTTGTTTTGGATTATCTATAACTTGAAGTAATGCTAATATCGTTTTTACTTCAATATTATCAAAAAATCCTGAAGTACTATCTGCATATACTGGTATTTCAAGATTTTTTAGTTCCTCTAAGAACACATCTGTTCTATTTACTGTGCTCCTTAAAAGAATCACTATATCTTTGTACTCAACGTCCCTATATGACCCTTTATCAAAAACTTTTTTTCTTCTATATCCAGCTTCCCTACCCATGATTTTTTTGATTTCTGCTCCAATTATTTTAGCCTCCATTTGAAACTCATTTATTTCTTCTAGATCCTCTGCATCTTCATCAGTGTCTTTCTGGATTTCAATATTTCCTGAAGGCTTTTCAAAAATAATTACATCAATAGGTTCTGCAAAGGTAAGGCTTTCGTCTTCAAAGGTAACGTAATCAGCGCCTAAATTTAAAGCTTCCTTATCTGTGTATTCCAGTTCTCCTAATTCCTTTGACATTATACTTTTAAAAATAAAATTGGTTCCATCTAAAATTTCTTTTCTACTTCTAAAATTCTTATATAAAAGTATTTTCCTGTTTCTCGCCCCATCTAACTCTTCATAGGTTTCATATTTTTCTAGAAAAAGTTCAGGCTTTGCTTGTCGGAACTTATATATACTTTGTTTTACATCTCCCACCATGAACATATTAGGTACAGCCTCATCTTTTCTTGATATGGTGGTCATAATTTCTTCTTGTATAAAGCTACTGTCCTGATATTCATCGATCATTATTTCTTCAAATTTACGCCTTATTTCTAAAGCTACTTCTGTAGGAACTGTTTCATCTTTATCATTTTTAGTACATAGAAGTTCTAAAACATAATGCTCCATATCGTTAAAATCAATAATCCCTTTTGACCGTTTTTTTTCCTTAAAAGTATGAATAACTGAAATTAAAATCTCTTTTAATATACTTATAATAGGGGCTATAAATCTAAATTCTTCGTTAATAGCTTCTATATCATCATAAAAAAAGTCCTCGATTATAGAAGAAATCGTCTCTTTATATTGATCTCTCACATTTTTCATCTGCTCTTTTGTTTCGATAAGTATAGAAGTCTTTTTCGTAGATAATCTCCCAAATTCTACTGACATAAGAATATTTCTTAAAGCTTCATATCCTTCTTTTGAATTTTTTACTATATTAGAAAGATAAGCCTCTTCTTTAATTAAAAGTGGTAGGTTTGGATTTATTGATTCCTGGGCTTCAACTTCTCTAATCAATATCCTAAGAGTTTTTAAGTCCGGCTCCACCTTGTCATATACAATTTTACATATTTCCTTTGAAAATTCACTATTCTCAAAAGAAGTCTTAAATGGAGATGTTTCCTCGAAGGCTCTATATGCTTCTACAACCTTTTCAAGGTAACTTTCTGGCCATGGCATAGCCATTACAAATCTATAAAGCCTTATGATCACATCTTGAACGGATTTATCATCTTCATTTTTACCATAGCCCTCCACTAATCTTTGAAAACCTATAGTTATATTTTCTTCCTTATAACATTCCTCTAATACTTCTTCTATGGTTTCAAGAAGTAAAAGTTCTATTTCTGTAGCATCACCTATCCTAAAGGCAGGATCTATATCAAGCTTATGAAAATAATTCTTAATAAGACTTTGGCAAAAGGAATGCATAGTTGTAATATTTGCTTTATTTAAAAGCACCAATTGTCTATGTAAATGAGTATCATCAGGATTTTCACTTATTTTTTCTGCTAATGCATTTCCTATTCTTTCTCTCATTTCAGCAGCTGCAGCTTTTGTAAACGTTACTACCAAAAGCTTATCTATATCTGTCTTTGCTTCTTTATTGGATACTAGTTCAATAATTCTTTCAACTAATACTGCCGTCTTTCCGGAGCCAGCAGCAGCGGCAACAAGAAGGTTTACTCCATGGGTATCAATGGCTGCCTTTTGTTCCTCAGTCCATTTTCTAGTCCCTATGTTCTTCAAAATTACCACACTCCTCTTTTAATCTTGCCCAAATTTCTGATTCTCGCAGATTTTCTTCCTTTTTATAACCATTATCATAAAAAGTTGTATCAAACTGACAAACAGTACTATACTTACAATAATCACAACTAGTTCTTTCCTTTTGCTTTCTTGGAGCTATGGATATATCCCCATTAATCATATTTTCAAGAATTTCCTTAAGCTTCTTTTTAACATGGTTCCTTAAGATATCAAACTCTTCTTTTGTAGCTATAGAAGTACTTTCCTTTAATTGACCATCCTTTTTTAAAGTCACAGGAATAATCTTAGAACCTTCTCCTTCTTTTAGCTCTTTATCCATAGCTTTAGCTATTTCTGAATCTCTTAATATTAATCCTTTTAATTTTAAGTTCTCCGTAATAGCCTCTTCTATTTCTTCATCTGAGAGTTTTTGTTTTTTTGATACTATAGGATTTTCTATCTTATAATAAAAAATAGCACCTGGCATTGATTTCTCATGCTTTTCCTCTTCCTCATAAGATAAAATAGCATCTAGATATACTAATAATTGAAGCTGAGCACCATAATATACATCCTTTAAGTTTATTGTTTTACTACTAGATTTATAGTCAATTATTCTTATATATAACTCATCATCTTTTTTCAAAATATCTATTCTATCAATCTTACCTTTTATTTTTGCTTTAGTTCCATCCTTTAAAGAGATTTCTATTGGTCTAAACTCTCTGTTATCATCAAATTCAGCTTCGAAACTTATAGGTTTAAAGTCACTATTATTTATCTGCCTTGTTATTGTAATAAGAGTTCTCACTAAAACCTTTTTAAGTCTATTGGCCATATATTGATATCTATTTGAACTATTTAAAACAGAATTATCTATTTTTAATGTCTCTTTTAAAACCTTATCTGAAAACTGCTGACAAAAATCCTCATCTATATTTTCAAAGGAAGCATGCTCTTTTATAACACTTATACAAAAATTTTCTATAACATTATGAAGAAAAGTTCCTTTATCTAATGTCGTGAGATTATAAAGTTTTCTTTCTTTAGCCTTAAGTCCATAATTTACAAAATAACTAAAAGGGCAATTAACATAGGTCTCAAATCGTGACACACTATAGTCTTCTCCATAAAGCTTCTTTATTTTTTCTTTGTTTTTTATTACTCCTTGATTAGAATAATAAAAACCTCTCATTATTCTGTCTTTTAAAAGTTTATACTCCTCTTGGTCATGATACCATTTATAAACCTCAGACCAATACTCTGATATTTCTGCACCTTCCATCTTTGCCCTTATAGCGGAAATCATTTGATTAAAGGTTGGCATAGGAAGAGTAACCTTTTCCATAGAAACAACATCTAAAATATCACTTTTAATTGTAATTTTCTTAAAAATATTTTTTAACCTTGATACTAATATTGAAGGTCTAAGTGCTTTTCCTTCAAAGTCAGCTATTGGATAAGAAATTATAATTTCATCGCTAGCTGCAGTAAAAGTTTCATAAACTAAAAACTGTTCCTCAAAAGCAGCAGCTCTAGTAGTACTAGCAAGAGTAATTCCATTTTCCATTAATACAGTTCTATCTTCATCATTGAGTATCCCCTCATCACTAACACTTCTTGGGAATACACCATCATTTACTCCTATTATATATAAGATTTTTACACCATTAGTTTTTGATCTTTCTACACTTCCCACAAGTACTTGATCTATGGTTGCAGGTATCAGTCCCATCTTATTCTCTTCAAAGCCAATACTAAGAATTTTTTCGTATTCCTCCAAAGACATCTCTGCATCACCAAGAACTTCAACTAACATATCTAAAGTTTCTATTATCAAATTCCATATTTGACTATACTCATTGGCTAAAAGTTGTTTTCCTTCAGTTCTAAATCCTTGTATCCAATTTTCAATTTTTTCAAAAGCCCCAACCTGTTGCAAAAACTGAAAAATGATTTTAGAAATTTCCTTTACCTTTGCTTTGGAGATTGATATATCATAAAGCTTTAATAAAGGATTAACTACTTGGGCTTTTAATTCATTAATCTCTTCTAAAATTTCTTCTTTCTCTTTACCGCCAGATAACTCTTTTGGAAAGTCATAATCCCAAGTTTCCTTAGTCCATTTTCGTTTTCCTCTTATACCATTAGCAAGAGCATAGTTTTCCAATAAGTCCACTTGTTCTCTTGAAAGGCTCGTAAGATCACTTTTAAGATATTTAAATACCGCTTCCTCACTCCAATTTTTAGAGATGATTTCCAAAGCAGATTTTAAAAACACAATCAATTTGTTGCTTTCAATTTCTTTTTTCTTGTCAATGAAATATGGAATATTATATTCATTAAAAATAGCCTTTATCATTTCATCATAACTATCTAAATTTCTTGTTACAACTGCAATATCACGATATCTAAAGTCTCTATCTCTTACTGCTTCTAAAATGCCTTTAGCAACTTCCTCTATTTCATTAAAGCTATTTACATTTATATTGATATTGATTTTTTTCGTTTTTTCTTCGTATTCTTCATGTGGATAAGCATATAAATTTTTTTCTAAATGAATCAATTCTTGATTATTGAATCTTTTTATTTTCTTATATTCTATTTCTTTATATTCTAAAGGGCTGTTTATCTTTCTCGCTATGTCAATAAGCTTATTAATTGTTTTACTAGTTACTGAGAATACATCACCCTCATTGGAATAACTTTCAATTTTCCCATCAGAATTACTCTTGATATATTGACTTGAATGTATCAAAGATATAGATAATACCTTTGCCTTTAAGAGAATTTTTTCTATTATGTTATATTGAAGAGTTGTAAAAGATGAAAACTCGTCAAAATAAACATAAGCATTATTAATATCTCTATACTCATCTAGTTTTCCATAAAGAATTGAAAGTTCATCCTCAAGATCTAAATACTTCTCTTCCATTGCCGCTCTCAACTTTTCATATATAAGAGAGATATCATAAAGCTTATCTTTTAATCCTTTATTATCTTCTATTTTACTGTATAGTTCTTTAAGCGTTTCTGTAGTAATATCATAATTTTTCAATTCACTGACTATATCACCTAAAATACTAACAAAACCTTTTTGGTTTGATATAGTTGAAAAATATTTTAACTCTTTTTTGTTCTCCTCTAAAATTTTATATAGGAGCATAGACCTACCAGCATCATCTAGATGTTTTTTGCTAACCCCTCCAACTTGATCAAAAACTCTATAACCAAGCTTTTTAAAAGTTAAAACATCCACCTTGTCACATAATTCTTCTCCTAGAAACTCTAACAGGTTTTTTTCTGCAGTAAAATAGAATTGATCTGGGACAATCATAAATATTTTTTGGTTTTTATCCTTAATTAAAATTTTTTTTATTTCTTCGAATATACTACAACTCTTTCCACTTCCGCTTCTTCCCAAAATAAATTTTAGCAAAATATACCTCCCTTTAATTTTCTAGTTAAATCAATAAGCACCTCATTAAATAATGTTTTACTTAATGAAATCAGGACCACCCGTCAAACGGGTGGTTTGCTTTAGCCCTATAAGGGCATGTTACTGGCCGTGCTACTCGCACATTGAGCGGTTTGCCAACCGCATACCTTTACTGGCTGCACCTAAAAGGTGCTTTATTTTTTGCCTTTGTTTACTGATTCACCCGTAAACGGGTCAATAAATTCTTTCAAGCTCATTTGTTCATATGCTAAATCTTCCTGTATTTGATTCTTTATGTATTCTTCTATTATCTTTTTGTTTCTTCCAACTGTATCAACGTAATAGCCTTTACACCAAAATTGCCTATTCCCATATTTATATTTCAAATTTGCATGCCTGTCAAAAATCATCAATGAACTCTTACCTTTCAAATACCCCATAAACTGAGAGACACTTAACTTCGGAGGTATACTTACAAGCATATGTATATGATCCTTACATGCATTTGCTTCAATAATTTCTACTCCTTTATGTTCACATAACTTTCTAAGTATTACCCCTATATCCGCTTTTATTTTTCCATATATGATTTGTCTCCTATACTTTGGTGCGAAGACTATGTGATATTTACAATTCCATTTACTATGTGCTAAACTACTATTATCCATTACGGATATACCTCCTTTGTACTTTTGGTTGTGGTCGGCAAACCTACTACCATTTTACATTGGAGGTATTCTTTTTTTCTACTCATCGCTAGAAGCTTTTTAGAACCACAGGTAAAACCTGTGGTATTCGTAAAACAAAAAAATATATGTACACTTTCGCATACATATATTTTACCATACTTATATGTTTATCTTTTTATTGTACTGAAAAATTATATTTCAGCTTATCAATAAATAATCTTTGAGCTTATTTATATAATTTAAACTTTGAAGTAAATTCAGAAACTTGTGCTTTTATATCTGTTAAATCTTCTTCTCTATGTTCAATAGCATAGTTGATGAAGTAAGCGATTTTTTTCATATCCTCTTCCTTCATACCTCTTGTTGTAACCGCAGCAGTACCTACTCTTACACCACTTGTTACAAAAGGACTAAGCTTTTCATTTGGAATTGTATTTTTATTTACAGTGATACCGATAGTATCAAGAAGTTTTTCAGCATCCTTACCTGTAATATTCTTTGAAGTTAAATCAATAAGCATAAGATGGTTATCTGTTCCTCCAGAGACTATATCAAAACCAAATTCTTTTAATTCTTGGCATAGAACTGCTGCATTTTTAACAACTTGTTGTGCATATTCCTTAAACTCATCCTTTAAAGCTTCGCCAAAACAAACTGCTTTTGCTGCTATAACATGCATTAATGGACCACCTTGAATTCCTGGGAATATAGTTTTATCAAGTGCCTTAGCATATTCTTCCTTGCATATGATTGCTCCACCTCTAGGTCCTCTAAGAGTTTTATGAGTTGTTGTTGTAACAAAATCACAATATGGAACTGGTGATGGATGAACACCTCCAGCTATAAGACCAGCTATATGAGCCATATCTACCATTAAGTATGCTCCAACCTTGTCTGCAATTTCTCTAAATCTCTTAAAATCTATAACTCTAGAATAAGCACTAGCTCCAGCTACTATCATCTTTGGCTTTATTTCAAGAGCAATTTTCTCAACTTCATCATAATCAATAAGTCCATCACCATTTACTCCGTAAGATTGGAAGTTAAAAAGTATTCCTGAAAAGTTAACTGGACTTCCATGAGTTAAATGGCCACCTTCACTTAAACTCATTCCAAGAACTGTATCTCCTGGCTTCAAAACAGAAAGATAAACTGCCATATTAGCTTGTGAACCTGAATGTGGTTGAACGTTTGCATGGTCTCCACCAAATAATTGAAGCATTCTATCCCTAGCTAAGTCTTCTACCTTATCTACTACTTCGCATCCACCATAATATCTTTTTTGAGGATAGCCTTCTGCATACTTATTAGTCATATATGAACCCATAGCTTCCATAACAGCTTCACTAGTGAAATTTTCTGAAGCAATAAGCTCTATATTATTATCCTGTCTTTGAAATTCTTCATTTATTATGTGAAATACTGCTTCATCTGTGTTTTTTAAATTTTTAAAATCCATAGTTTTGCCCCCTATTATAGTATTATGTATTAAGAATTTTTTATCTTTCTTATTGATTTATTATTCACTATTTATTTATTATATCATAGTATTAATTTATTACAATTAATATTGTTAAAGGTTGCCTAAACATAATTTCTTTTGGATCTCTACCTTGATTTACATTATATTATCCGAAAATCTCTTATGTATATAAGTTCTAAATAATATTTCTACATTAAGTACCTATACCTTTTGTGAAATAGATGTAGATTTTCAATATTACTTACCTACACTTTCTTAGTATTTCCCCGTACTTCTATATAATCATACATTTAATAAATGCTATCATGATACCTTTTACCTATTAAGTACCCGTATATTTGTAATTATATGAAGGATTAAGTAAAGAATCAAATAGAATTGTAAATATTAATGTGTTAAAATTCTAGTAATACATATGTTTTTAATACAAAGTAAAATTATTTATATTTCACAAAGGTGGGTAACTAAATGAGTAAAAATAAAAAGAAGAAAAATATTGGCACTATAGTTGCTGGGCTGATTTTTATCCTAATTGGTGGGCTTGGTGGCTTTTTTGGTGGAAAAGTAATTGATGAAAGTCTACCTTCAAGCGATACACCTTTTATTAACATACTTTTTATTGCATTAATCTTTATTTTTGCATGCACCTCAATGTATATACAAATTATTGTTCACGAAGCTGGACACTATATTTTTGGAAAATTATCAGGGTATGATTTCGTTTCCTTTAGAATTGGAACTCTAATGTTTGTAAAAGAAAAAAACAAGATAAAACGTAAAAAGTTCAACATAGTCGGTACAGGAGGACAATGTTTAATGTCACCACCAAAGTGCGATGGATATAATTTTCCATGCATATCATATAATCTTGGAGGTTCTATTGCTAACATATCATTAGGATTGCTATGTCTTTCCTTATATTTTTTATTTTCTGAAGTTCCATTATTGTCTACACTTCTTGTTATGAATTTTATATTTGGCATAGGCTTTGCCTTATTAAACAGTATACCTCTAAAAATAGGTGGTATAGCTAACGATGGTTTTAATACCCTATCGCTTTGTAGGAACCATGAAGCTCGCCATATGCTTTGGCTTCAGCTAAAGATAAACGCTCTGGTATCCACAGGTACGAGATTACGAGAAATGCCAGAGGAATGGTTTAGGCTTCCAGATAATGCTGATTTAAAAAATCCACTAATAAACGCAATTGGTGTAATGCAATGTAGTTATCTTCATGATAAGAAAGAATTCGGACAAGCAAAAACTGCTTGTGAAGCTATGCTTAATAATACTCCTGGTCTTCTTCAAGTTTATAAAAATGAGTTATACTGTGAACTTATGTTTTATGAAATCATTGGACAATGTCGTAAAGAAGAAATTGAAAAATTTCACACCGAAGAACTAAAAAAATACATAAAAGCAACATCTTCTTATGTTTCAAGGAGAAGATTAATGTATGCCTATGAATTACTTGTAAATAAAAACACTGTTAATGCAAACAAAGAACTTATTGCTTTTGAAAAGGTAGCCAAAACTTATCCTTATGAAGGAGAAGTTGACAGTGAGAGAGAAATTATTCAGTTAATTAATTCTTATTCCAATAGCTAAATCTTCTAATAACATATTAAAGCTTAATGCTAAATATTATAAAGCGTCCTGTCTTTAAATTTAATGGACAAGGCGCTTTCATTATTTATCACTTAAGTTTAGATTATTAACTACTTATACTTTTTAAAAGCTCTATTTAACTTCCAAATTAAATTCACAATAGTTATTAAATATATATATAATTGAAATTATAGACATATGATGTTTATCATGGTAAAATACTAATGATTAATACATTATTTTACACGATAATACAGTAATATATATTAATATTGGAATGGTCTTTAGTGTCACTTGAATTCTTATTATATATAATTTCGATAAGTTTTTAACACTAACTAATCTTATATTGATTATATATAAGAAAATTCTTAAATCTAGGTAACTCATAATATTTTTTACTTTATCGTATAAAATAATTATTAAATTATTCATAGATTATTATATATAATAATCGGACCAGTTATAAGGGGGAACTAAGATGTTAAAACATTCAAAAGTAAAAAGTCTAATTTTAGGCGCAGCTGTTTTTTCAGCAATGTCTTTTTCAACAATGCCAATCCAGTCAAATTTAGTTATGGCAGCAGAAAATACCAATGTTGCAGCTAATGAAACAGTAATCGAATCTGCTATTTATGTTGCCGTTTATGGAAACGATTCTAGTGCTGGTACAAAAGAAGCACCACTAAAAACTTTAAGTTATGCAGTATCTATCGCTAACCCAGGTACTACTATTTATTTAAGAGATGGCTTACATAAATATTCATCAACAATTAACCTTAACAAAGTAGGTACAGAGACAAATCCTATAAATATTTTTGCATACCCAGGAGAAAAACCTGTTATTGATTTCTCAGCTCAATCTTATGGGGCAAGCTCAAGAGGTTTCTCTTTAACAGGAAGTTACTGGCACCTAAAAGGTCTAGAAATACAATATGCAGGTGATAATGGAATAAAAATCGAAGGTAACAATAATAAAATTGAAAATTGTATAACTCATCATAACGGTGACTCAGGAATTCAACTTGGCTTTGCTCATGAAACTGTAAACCCAAATGGTGCGCTATGCGCTAATAACGAAATCATAAATTGTGACTCTTACTTCAACTTTGACTTTGATAGTTCTGGTGGAGATGCTGATGGTTTCGCATGTAAAATGCACAATGGAAAAGGAAATAAATTTATAAACTGTCGTTCTTGGAGAAATTCTGATGACGGTTGGGATCTATATGAAACTGATTGGGGTGTTGAAATAATTAATTGCTGGACATGGCATAATGGAGACAAAACAGATTTCGATGCTATATATCAGAAAAAAATGGGCAGAAAAATGAGTTCTTATCAAGGAAACGGTAATGGTTTTAAACTTGGTGGAAACGGTGCTGGTGGTAGTTCCAAAGGTGTACACGTTGTAAAAAATTGTGTAGCTTTTGATAACTACTTAAGGTCTAAAAAAGGCTTTGACCAAAATAGTCATGCAGGCAGCGTAATCGTACAAAACTGCCTTTCTTTTGGAAATGGTTACAATTACATGTTTGAAACTGCTTCAAATATGGAATTCTCAAATAACGTATCCTTTGGAGCAAAGGTTAAATTAGATCATGAAATAGCAAGTGGTTCTATTGAAAAAAATAATACTTGGAATTTAAAAATTACTACTGATGCTTCTGATTTCACTGGATTAACCGAAGATTTGGCTAAAGCTCCAAGAAATTCAGATGGAAGTCTTCCAAACAACGGCTTCGCAAAATTAGCTGCTAACAGTGATTTAATAGATAAAGGGGTCGCTATAGGTTTACCATTCTTAGGTACAGCTCCAGATTTAGGAGCATACGAACTTCGTTAATATAATAAATGTTTGCATTAAAAACCTACATTGATTTTACCAACAATGCAGATATCTAATATACAAATATTTTTAGAAGTCCTATATTATTAAAGAAAGAATTGATTTAATCAATTCTTTCTTTATATTTAACACATTACCCTATTATTCTAATAAAAACTCTATCCTAGTAACTCATTAATACCTACTTCGTTGTAATCAACATTTAAACGCTTGTAACTATGATTTCCAATAATCATATCATTATGATTATTGAATTCTCTATAATCATCCTCTTGCTGAAACATATGATATCTATAATGATTTGCATCAACCCTATCAGTTAAGTTATCCCTTACAGTCTCACTCTTACACCTATTCCTTGAAATCTCCATCATCTCATGGTCTATAGAAAGACTCTCTTCAACCATCAGCTGTGCCTTGTGATCTATAATTTGGCTATCTCCAATAATAAACCCATGCATGAACGGCGGTCCTGGCATATTTTTTTTTTGCGTAGGTTTTACTGACTCAATATAATTCTCAACAACTTCTGGTACTGAATCTTGTCTTATTAAAAGTAATGGTGTATGCTTACCCATATGAGCAAACAAAGTACCAGCTATGGTTTCCATTGGATGATTTAGTTCTCCAAATGTGAAAGCATGACCTTCCTTATCGTTCCTATCCCAACCAAATTGGTTTTTAGGACTTTTATACTTAGCAAAATTAACTGATATATCGTATGAATCATCACCGTCAATCCTATCTAAATGTTTAACATTCTCTAATCTTGATAAATATTTTTCAACTGCTTTAGACACAGTTTTAGTTGATCCTATAATGTAGACATTTATATCTTTATTTTTCCTAATAGCCTCTATTGTACAATAAGGGATGCTATTGTGCTTTACATACAAAATAGGATCTCCATGATGAGCAGACCAATAAGTCGCACTAATACCCTCAGTACAATCCTCTCCAGACATTATAAGGATATTTTTAAAATCCTCTCTCATACTAGGTATCATACATGCAGTTTCATAATGATTAGAACCTTTTATATGCTCTGTTTTATAGCCATGATTATTAAGTTCTAAAGATACCTGCCTTGAAATATTACCAACTAAAAATGCGTGTATCCCTTTATAACCCTTTGGTGACAATCTTTCAATAGTCTTTAACGTTTTTCCCCTTAAATTTCTGCCGTCTGTAAATAAAATTGCTGCATTAATTGGTAAATGAACTAAAGGTGTTGCTGCTATGCTATTAAAAATATCTTCTTCTTCAATCAAAATAACTGCATTAGGCTTCATATTTGCAAAAGCTATTTCAGATATAGCGATTGAAATATCTATTGGATTATTCTCACAAATTCTTGTAGTATTTAATGTTAAGTGGCAATTTTCCTTGATACTTTCCATCAATTTTCCTCCTAAAACATTACCACTAAATATCATATGCTTAAAAAATACACTTTGTTATACCCTAATACGTCCTTGTGCTTAGTAAATTATATTGTAATACTTCTTATTAGATTATAATGATTCTACATCTTATTTCTTACTAAACTTCATTATATCTTTTATTTCCTGAAGTCTTGCCTCCTTAGACCTTAACTCTTCTGGCCTTGGCTCATCATGTCCCAACTTCTTGGATTCTTTAGAATAACCTATTTCATTCCCTGTTTCAACAAGCATTTTCTTTAATTCTTTCTTTGTCTTATTATTTACCTTACCATGTATATTTTTATTATTCTTATGTGCCATATTACCAAAGTCCTCCCTTTTATAATATATTTTCTAAAAACAATCTTTACACACTTAATATGGTGTAGATAAATATATTTTGCCACTGTAAGTAGATTCTATGTGGAAACTTTCTAATTATTTATTACTACTAAATGTCCTAGTTAACATTATATATATTTCAACAATTACTCCTCATAGAGTATTTTTCACTTTTCAATATCGTAATAAACAATTTATATAGTTTCAATAATGAGGCTTATATTTTTATTCTTTTACGTAAGAATATATAATACAAAAATTTTTATCAGCGTTGCTTTAATTCTATACAATGTCATAATAATGCTTTTCTTGTAGATTAACGAAATTTTTTATCATTTACACAAGCCTTAGAGATATTATATAATATTATGGACTTTGATTGAGGAGAGATAATATGACAGCAAATAGGGTTCTTCAGATTTCTGCTCTTGCAGGAAAAATTATTTTGGAAAATGGTGGAGAGGTTTACAGAGTAGAAGAGACAATCTCCAGGATTTGTCATGCTTTTGGCATAAAAAATGTAGATAGTTTTGCAACTCCTACTGGATTGATGATGTCTTTAGTTGATGATGATGGACATACTCACTCTCTAATAAAAAGAATAAGCTCTAGAGGCGTTAACCTTGATAAAATCCATCAAGTTAATAACCTTTCTAGAAAATTATCAGTAGAACCATTCACACTTGATGAAGTTTATTCTGATTTGAAAAATATAGAAGATCAAAAGCCTTTTGGAGATAAACTTATGATTTTTTGTTCAGCCTTGGGTGCTGCAAGCTTTACATTCCTTTTTAAAGGAACCATAAATGATTTTTTATGTGCTTTCTTCATCGGCTTTTTAATAAAAATTACAACACTGTTTTCAAAAAAAATTCAATTGAACGATTTTTTTATAAATATTATAGGTGGTTCCATTGGTGCCCTCTTTGGTTATAGTCTTAAAGCTCTAGGACTTGGAGATAATATGGATACTATAATAATTTCCTCTATAATGTTATTGGTTCCAGGAATGATTGTTACAAACGCAATTAGGGATATAATTGCTGGTGATTTAGTATCTGGTACTAGTAGGCTTATGGAAGCCTTTTTTATAGCTGTTGCCATCGCTGCAGGAACTGGTTTAACTTTCAAACTCATTTTTCTTTTTGGAGGAATCACACTATGATATTTGAATCAACCTTTGCAATAATCTCCTCTTTATGCTTTGCAATCATATTTAATATTAAAGGGAAAAGAGTAGTCCTTGCTGCTCTTGGAGGAGGTATTGGCTGGTTTTTTTACCGTCTTACGGGCCTTTATTCATCAGAATTTAATGCTTTGTTTGTTGCCACTTGTGCCATCACAATTTATTCTGAAGTTATGGCAAGGGTCTTCAAAACTCCTGTAACGATTTTTTTAGTTGCAGCATTAATCCCTCTAGTGCCTGGAAAAGGTATGTATGAAACTATGTTTTACGGTATAACTGGAGACTTATCTGCATCCCTTACCACTGGTTATAAAACAATATTAAGCGCTGGCTCAATAGCTATCGGCATAGTTCTAGTTTCTTCTATCGTTAAAATAATAACTAAAGCCAAAAACAAAAAGTCATAGTTTTTCTATGACTTTTTACTTTTACATTTGCATATATTGTGTTTATACATCTTCTCCTTTTTTATTTTTTACCTTTCTTTTTCCTTTTGTGGACTCTTTGGCTTTTTGTTCTTCTTTTTGGTTTTTCTCTAAGTTGGTAGCTTCCTCTTTAATCTCCTCTTTAACTTTATCGTTGGCTTTATTTTTCTTTTTTACCTCTTCAATTAACTGCTCAAGCTTATCTAACGCTCGCTTTATACCTCCAACCTCATCAATAAGACCTTTTTCTACAGCTTGCTTCCCTATCAAAATAGTTCCCATATCATTTAATAACTCATCAGTTTTCATCATCATAGAAATAAAACTATCACGTTGAACCTTTGAAGTTCTCACTACAAATTCTACGATTCTTTCCTGCATTTTATTAAAATAATCAAAGGTTTGAGGTACTCCAATTACAGTTCCATTCATCCTTATTGGGTGAACTATCATTGTAGCTGAAGTAGTTATATATGAATACTTAGCAGCGGTGGCAAGAGGTACTCCAATGGAATGCCCACCTCCAATGACTAAGGATACTGTAGGTTTGCTTATAGATGTGATCATTTCCGCAATGGCGAGCCCTGCCTCCACATCTCCACCTATAGTATTCAAAATTATAAGTGCACCTTCTATCTTATCATTGGTTTCTATTCCTACAACTTGAGGAATTATATGTTCATATTTTGTAGTCTTATGCTGAGGTGGAGCTACCATATGACCTTCAATTTGTCCTATAATTGGTAAAATAGCAATTCTCTCTTCTATCCCTGGAACCTCAGATACTCCTAGTTCTTTTATATTTTCTTTTTCTTCATTACTCTCTACACTACTGGTTTCTCTAATCAATAAAAATCACCTCTTATGATTAGTTTTCCCTACATCATAAGAGGCTATTCTCATTATTTATACATTTGAAATTCTTTATGAAGTGTATTTATTGCTTTAACTGTTTCTGACTCCCTTACAAGACACCATATTGTTGTATGTGAGTCAGAAGTTTGCAGCACCTGTATATTTTCATTTTTCAGTGCCCTTATTATTCTTGCCATAACCCCAGGAACACCTCTGATCTTGTTTCCTATTATAGCTATTTTGCTGCACTTTTTTATCATTATATATTTTATTTGAGACTTTTCCATTATATTTATGAATTTATCTAGATCTTCTGTTCCTATAGTAAAAATCACTTCTGTTGTAAAAACATTTATAAGATCTATACTAATATAGTTTTCTGCCATTATATCTAAAATATTCTCATATCTATCATTACCTTTATTATCATCACCTTTTATGGTAACTTGGACTCTGTCCTTCATATGAGTAATACCTGTTATCAATTTTTTATTTTTACTACAACCTAAACTATTAATTATAGTTCCTTCACAATCTGTAACAGTGTTTTTTATTATTAATGGTATTCCACTTTCCATTGCAATTTCCACAGCCCTTGGGTGTATTACCTTTGCACCTTGATCTGCAAATTGGAATACCTCTGCATAACTTATTTCTTCTATTAATGAGGCATTTCCAACAATCCTTGGATCTGCAGTCATTATACCATCTACATCTGTGTATATTTCTATTTTTTCTGCCTTTAAAGCTTTTCCAATTAATGCTGCGGAAGTATCACTTCCACCTCTTCCAAGAGTAGTTATAATACCCTCATTAGAAACGCCTTGGAATCCTGCAATAACAGGAACATATCCTTCTTCTAAATACTTAAAAATTCTATTTGGTCTTAATTCCTTTACCTCAGCATCACCAGAATTATTATCGGTAATTATACCGCCTTGTCCACCTGTTAATGGAACTGATTTTATATTATATGAATTTAGTTCACTACACATAACACAAGTACTAATTACTTCTCCACAACTCATTAAAAGATCTGTAGCCTGTTTATTATTCTTTTTAGTTTCTTCAGAAATCAGTGATAGCAGAGTATCTGTGGCATATGGCTCACCAATTCTTCCCATAGCTGAAACTACTACCACTGGCTTATATCCTTTTTCTATAGAGTTTTTTATCTTTTCTATAACATTTTTTCGTTTTTCTAATGTTGAAACCGAAGTTCCTCCAAACTTTTGTACAATAATCTTCATCTTCTCACCACTCATCCCATTATTTGAGCATATCCTCATCTATATCCATAATTATAGTCCTCGCTCCAATTTTTCTAACATAATGCCATGGTATCTCTTTATAATCGCTTCTCGAAAAAAGTCCGAATCTACTACCCTCATCATTTAAGAGTAAAAGTTTTAGATTGCCATAACTATCTACTAAAATATCATTGTTACCCAAAGTACTGTATTTTTCTCCATCATTGATATTGATAATTTCATACCTTTCCATTTCACTAAAAAGCTTTGTATTTTGACTCATATGTATCCTCCTTATAATCTACTACTTATAAATATGATAATTATAAGGAGGATATAACATAAAATATCCTAAAAGATTTTTAATATGTCGTCATCTATATTGTCACCAACCAAAGCACCATTGATTATACCTTCTCCAAAAGTATTTTTCATTACTCTATTTATATCCTCTAAGGTTATATCATTAATTTTTTTCATTATATCCTTTGGAGTATTTATTCTATTTAAAAATAAAGCATTTTTGCCATTAGCAAACATCTTATTGCTGGTGCTCTCAAGTCCCAACATATAATTACCTTTTAATTGCTCTTTTGTTTTATTTAGTGTCTCTTTAGATATTCCTTTTTCCACTAAAATACTTAACTCATTTTTTATTTGTATAATTGCTTCCTTTGTATCTTTAGGATTAAGTCCTGCATATACGTTCATTATTCCTGTATTCATGTAAGGAGAGTTGTAGGAATATATAGAATAGCACATTCCTCTTTCTTCACGAAGTTTTTGGAACAATATTGATGATGCAGTTCCTCCAAAGACATTATTGATTACATGCAAAGGGTAGTTATCTCTGTTTCCTGTCTCTATACCCTTAATCCCTAAACTTAAATGAACTTGTTCTATTGGTTTTTGCTTAACTAAGAATTTATTTTGGAATATAGGCGTTGAATGTTTTGTTACTTTTTTATTTTTGCTACTCCAGCTTCCAAAATATTTGTTAACTAATTTTGTGGTTACATCAAAATCTATATTTCCGCATATAGATAAAACACAATTTTCTGGTATATACCTACATTCAATATATTCCAATAACTGCTCTCTAGTGAAAGATTTTACAGTTTCTTCTGTACCTAAAATTGGTAAAGCTATAGGATCATCTCCCCAAATAGCTATGGAATGAAGATCACTGAGCACATCTTCTGGCGAATCTTCACTCATATTTATTTCTTCTATTACTACCTTTTTTTCTCTTTCGATATCAACAGGATCAAATTTACTATTAAAAATCATATCACTTAATACTCCAAAGGATCTTTCCATATGAGAGTCTAAAGTTTTTGTATAATAGCAAGTAGCTTCTTTACCTGTAAAAGCGTTAATTTGGCCGCCATAATCCTCTATCGCTTCAACTATTTCTTTGGCATTTCTATTGTATGTTCCCTTAAAAAGCATATGCTCAATAAAATGCGAAATTCCATTGCTTTCTGCTGTTTCATTTCTAGAACCATTTTCTACCCATAGGCCTACACTTACAGAGCTAACATGGTCAATATTTTCTAGAACAACCCTAAGACCATTGTCTATTGTAAAAAAAGTATACATTTATTACCTCCCACTGTCTAATTTTTCATGGTTCATAAACAGAGTTCTAAGTTTCATATGAAACTTTTTACTTCATATAAAATTTAGAAATCGTTATCCAGAGACATAGCAACCGTTATAATCTAAAGAGAAATCGATTCACACCAAATAAATATTGGTTTTCCCTACTTTCCTACTTTATAGAAGATGGAAGTGTTACGACTGGTAGCCATCGGATAAATTATTTGGATACAACCTTATTATATATTATTGTTTGTGATTTTGCTTAAAAAAACAAAAAATAAAAAGGCAACTTTTGCCCTTCTATTTTTTACTTCTCATCATCTTCTTTGTTTTTTTCTTCAGTATCAGCTAAAGCATCTTTTCTTGATAGATTTACTCTACCTTGGTTATCTATTTCAGTAACCTTTACAAGTATCTCATCACCTACAGATACGATATCTTCAACTTTATTTACTCTCGTAACATCTAATTTAGATATATGAACGAGACCTTCTTTATTAGGAAGTACTTCTACAAAAGCACCAAAGGTAGTTATTTTAGTAACTTTTCCTAAGTATATTTCTCCAACCTTTATTTCTCTTGTTAAATCATCAATCATCTTAACAGCTTTATTTGCTCCAACACTGTCTGCTGACATTATAAATATCTTGCCATCTTCTTTTATGTCTATTTTTACGCCAGTTTCAGCAATTATCTTATTTATAACTTTTCCGCCTGCACCTATTACATCACGAATTTTTTCAGGGTCTATCGACATAGTTATTATTCTTGGTGCATATTGAGATAATTCTTCTCTTGGTTTCTCAATGCATTCATCGATTTTTTCAAGAATATGAAGTCTTGCTTTTCTCGCATCTTCAATTGCTGTACGAATTACATAATCTGATAAACCTTTTATCTTTGTATCAACTTGAATTGCTGTGATACCTTTAGTAGTACCTGCAACTTTGAAATCCATATCTCCAAAGAAATCTTCTATACCTTGGATATCTGTAAGAACACCTTCTTGGGTTAAATCTTCATTAGTTATAAGTCCCATAGCTATTCCTGCTGCTGGTCTTTTTATTGGAACACCTGCATCTAAAAGAGCTAGAGTACTTCCACAAACACTTGCTTGAGAAGTTGATCCATTAGAACTTAATACTTCTGAAACTAATCTAATTGTATATGGGAACTCTTCTTCACTTGGTATAAGCGGTACTAATGCTTTTTCTGCTAAAGCTCCGTGACCTATTTCTCTTCTTCCTGGTCCTCTTAACGGTTTAACTTCTCCAACAGAATATGCAGGAAAATTATAATGATGCATATATCTCTTTGATTCTTCTTCACCTAAACCATCGATAATTTGAACATCACCAATTGCACCTAAAGTTGCTACAGTTAAAACTTGAGTAAGACCTCTTGTAAATAATCCTGTACCATGAGTTCTTGGAAGTAAATCAACTTCACATCCTATATTTCTTACTTCATCAAAGGCTCTACCGTCTGGTCTACGTTTCTTATTAAGCATCATATCTCTTACAATTTCTTTTTGAGTATTGTAGATTACTTCACCAATATCACCTTTTGCATCTGGATATTTTTCAGCAAAAGCACTATTAATATCTTCTTTTATAACCTTAAGTCTTTCATTTCTCTGATCTTTATCAGTTATGTACATAGCCTCTTTTAACATTTCAAAAGAATATTCAGTTACTTCTTTTTCAAGAGTTTCATCTACATGATAAAGCGTTGGTGTTACTTTTTCCTTACCAAACTTGCTTCTTGCTTCCTCTTGAAATTTTATTATTGGTTGGCATTGCTCAAATCCATAATTTATAGCACTTATCATGACTTCTTCTGGGATTTCATCTCCACTAGCTTCAATCATCATAACTCTTTCTCTTGTGGCACAAATTGTTAAGTCCATAGTGCTAAGTTTTCTTTCTTCTACAGTAGGATTTAATACAAAGTTCCCATCAATTAATCCAACTGATACAGTAGCAACTGGATCTACAAATGGAATACTTGATAATAATAATCCTAAAGAAGCTCCATTCATTGCTAAGATATTTGGAAGATTATCTTGTTCTACTGAAAGTACAGTACAAACAACTTGAACATCGTTTCTATATCCTTTTGGGAATAATGGTCTTATAGGTCTATCAATAGCTCTAGCATTTAAAATAGATTTTTCTGAAGGACGACCTTCCCTTTTTATAAATCCACCTGGAATTTTTCCTACTGAATAAAATCTTTCTTCATATTCGATACTTAATGGGAAAAAGTCTATTCCATCCCTAGGGTTTTCTGATGCATTAGCATTTACCATAACAACAGTATCGCCATAGCTGATAAGCATCGCACAATTTGATAGCATACCAATTTTTCCAAATTCAACTTTTAGCGTTCTTCCAGCTACAGTTGTTTCTAAAATATGATTCATAATTAACCTCCTTTCAAGGCTCCTACATTATATTATTTATTAAAAGTAAAATTTTATGTAATTTTCATTAGTTTAAAATAATAGAGCGGTTTTACCGCTCTATTATTTTAAAGATATTACTTTCTTAGGCCTAACTTAGCGATTATATCACGGTATCTTTCGATATCTTGAGCCATTAAGTAGTTTAATAGACCTCTTCTTTGACCAACCATCTTTAATAGACCTCTTCTAGAGTGGTGATCTTTTTTGTGTTCTTTTAAGTGACCATTTAAGTGGTTTATTCTTTCTGTTAATAAAGCTATTTGAACTTCTGGTGAACCAGTGTCTCCTTCATGTCTCGCATATGTTTTTATTAACTCTTCTTTTCTTAATTTATCCATTTCTACACCTCCGAATAATATCCCCTATACTCCATGAAAAAGTCGGTGACTCTATATTCATAGAATAAGGTTCACAAGAATTATATCAAATAATAATTTAATTGTAAATCAAATCTTTGATTTACAATTAAATTATCTATTTTACAGCAAAATTGAACTTCTCAGCATAAGCTTTATCTTGCTTTAATTGTTTAACTAACTCATCTATTGATTTAAATTTTTTCTCATCACGAATTCTTTTAACAAAGTATACCTCTATAAATTCATCATATATACTCTGATTAAAATCCAAAATATGAGTTTCTACTGAAAGGCTATCCCCTTGAACCGTAGGGTTGTATCCAATATTTGTAATACCTTTGTAGATTTTATTTTCGACTTTTACATTACTATAATAAACTCCGCCTTTGGGAAGAAGTCTTTTAAAATTTATCTCAATATTAGCAGTTGGAAAGCCTATAGTGTTTCCTAAGTGCTTTCCAGATACTACTTTACCTTCTAAAGAATAAGGTCTTCCAAGAAGCACAGAAGCTTTCTCTACTTCACCTTCTGTAATAAAAGCCCTTATCTTCGTACTACTAACAATAGTATCATGCTCTTTAACTGGATCTATAACAATAACTTCATAGCCATATTCATTACTATAGGCCTTTAAAAGTTCAACATCACCTTGATTTTTATATCCAAATCTATTGTTGTATCCTACCACTATGCCTTTCATGTTATATTTCTTAACCAAAAGTTCTATAAATGCAACTGGTTGGATTTTTAGATACTCTTCATTAAAATGAGCAAAATTAACTATGTCCACTTCTAGTTTTTTTAAAATTTCAATCTTCTTTTCATTGACCATAAGTTGCTTTGGTTCTTTATCTGGAGCCAAAATACTCAAAGGATGATTTGAAAAAGTATAAACCATGCTTTTTATATTATTTTCCCTTGCTTTAGAAACTGTTGATTTAATTAACTGCTGATGTCCCATATGAAGACCGTCAAAGCTACCTAAGGTAATATATGTACTATCTTCTAAATCAATATGAAAATTATCATTTAATATTCTCATAACTAAAACTCCTAATTAAGCAGTGTAATTATTTTAAAGCCTTTTTCTTGTAGCATACCGAGACCAAGAAGTTCTTTTTCCTTATATACTCTATAAATCTTATCAAATTCAATATTTTTAATTATATTAGGATTGTTTAGGCAAACCCCATTTAAAAGCAAGTTACCAATTTTCTCATTATAATATAGTGGAGAAAATTCCATAATTGCCTCTTCAATTGAAATAATATGATTTTCATAGTTTACGGCTAATTCTTCTAATGTTACGGAATTTTCCTTTTTGAAAGAACTAGAAGCGGTTCTCTCTAGGTCCCACATAGCACCACCACATTTTAACTTTTCACCAATATCAAAACACAAGCTTCTTATATATGTTCCTTTAGAACAAACTACTTCAAACTTTATATCTGGAACTTTAATTTCAAGAATTTTAATATCGTAAATAGTTATGCTTCGTTCATTTCTTTCAACTTCTTTTCCTTCACGTGCAAGTTCATAAAGTCTTTTTCCTTGCACCTTTAAAGCTGAATACATTGGTGGGACTTGCTTTATTTCTCCAATAAATGAATTTATAGCTTCTTTAACTTCAGCTTCTGATAAATGCTCTGTAGCTAATGTTTTAAGAACCTCACCCTCTCTATCATAGGTATCTGTTTCGACACCAAGC